>JAHHSP010000034.1 GCA_020025115.1 Collinsella sp.
CAGCTCCCGCACCTGCAGCAACCGCCCCGCATGAGGGCGCTTCTCCTGCCGATGATGCGCCGGTGAAGGGCCGTCGCCGCAGGCACACCTCCTCTGGTGCGGAAGCCACGCCCGGCGAGGGCAGGCGCCGCCCCCGCAAGCCGGAGACGCCTTCGGTGGCCGACCAGATCGCCGAGGGCGAGGTCAAGGTTCAGCGCCGTCGCCCGGGTGACGGCGGCGGCGCCAAGTCGCGCCCCGGGGTCGACGGCCCCGAGCGCACCGGCGCCGATGATGCCGAGGGCGCTCCCAAGAAGCGTCGCCGTCGTCGCAGCCGTAAGCCCAGGCAAGACGGCGGGGACGCCGGCGCGACCGCCGAATAAGCTCGTGCGCGCGCCTCGTTTTCAGGCCACGTCCGTATCGGATGTCGAGCCCCTTCCCGTTTCGGCGGGGAGGGGCTTTTTCGCGCAGGTTGGAAATGGGGAAGAAAAAGCGGGCCGCAGTTCCGGTGAGATCCTGATCGAGGCGGTACTCGAATTGATCTCGCCCACGCGATGCGCCGGTTGCGAGCGCCCGGGAGAACTCATCTGCCGGTCATGCAGGGACGCCATGCGGTTCATAGACCCGGCATGCTCCTGCTTGCACTGCGGTGCGCCCTTCGGGGCCATGGTGTGCACGGAATGCGCGGGCGTGGGGACCGATCTCGATCGCTGCCTGGCCGCCACCGTCTTCGACGGCCCGGTCGGCCGTGTCGTTCGCGCGTACAAGGACGGTGGCGAGCGCCGCTTGGCCGCCGAGATCGCGTCCATCATGCTCGCCGCGGCCGTGCGCGCGCAGCGGGAGGCGCCCGGGCGATATGGAGGGCTGCTCGTCCGCGCCGATGCGGTGGCCTTCGTCCCCGTCACGGCCGCTGCGTTTCGCCGCCGCGGCTTCGACCATATGGAGCTCATCGCACGGAACCTGAGTGGGCGCTCGGACATCCCCCTGATGGATGCCCTGGTCAAGCACGGGGCATCCGACCAGAGAGAATTCGGCCGCTCCGGACGTCTGGCCGAGGCCTTTGGCGCCTACGAGGCGGTGCTCCCCGTGCGGGGCAAGCGCATCCTGCTGATCGACGATGTCATCACCACGGGGGCGACCATGTCCGCCGCCGCGGCGGCTCTCAAGGCCGCGGGTGCCTCTCATGTCGATGGCCTCGCACTCGCTCGCGTGTGGGGCTGAGGCGATAAGCCGCCGAGCATCGCCGCCCATTTCCCCGAGAAGCGCCGCCGCCGTGCGGTGGGTGGGTGATTGCGCTCGCATCCGTGCGCAACCTACGCGCTACCTGCGGTATAATGCCCCGAAGTTCCTCCCAGGCTGTGGTTGCGGGTGCGCGCGAGCCATCGCATCGTCGCGCTCCTCAGTCCAAGACAGACGCGGTCGAAGGGATCCACGTAAGCCGTCGCGTGCGCGCGAGGGCGATCATGGCGCGTCCTAGAAGTAAGTCGCACCGTCCGTCGCTACTTTTTGAGGCAATACGTGCCTCGCGGGCGAGCGGGTTAGTCGTGATACCGCCGCGGCGGTACGAGCAAACGCCCCGGTGCGCAAGTGTGGGGTCAAAAACCAGGTCAGCTGGGGGGATCATGATAGCTGTCGTCCGCGTGCCCATGCGCGGGCGTTTGGGGTGCCGACCGCAAGGGCCGGCAGGAGAGTGGGGGAGAACCGTGATGATCGGTCGCAAGTTCGTTGCAGGGCGCAAGGGTGTGGTCGGCCTGGTTTCGTTCGCCTGCGCGATGGCGGTGGGCCTATCGGGCTGCTCGCTGGCCACGCCTACGCGTGCCGAGGTCGAGCCCGAGCCGGTCAAGGCGACCCTCGGAGCCGGCGACCTGGTCGAGGACGGCGTCCTCACCGTGGCCATGGATATGACCGACGCTCCCCAGGCCATGGTGGATCAGGAGGGCAAGCCGAGCGGCTACTACGCCGATGTCGTCCGCTTGCTCGCCGAGCGCATGGGTCTCGACCTGCACGTCGTCTCCTCCGCCGATGTCACGGGTTCGATTTCCAAGGGCAAGGCCGACCTCTACATCGGTGCCCGTTCCGGTGAGGAGGATGTCGCCGAGAGCGGCGTCCTGGTGCAAAACGCCTCCTCCATCTTCGCCAAGTCGGCCGACGGCTCGCGGGAGGTCCCCGCGACTTCGGCGACCGCCCTGCGGGGCGCCGTCGTCGCCGTCCAGACCGGTTCCGCCGCGCAGGAGGCCATGGACTCCGCGGGTATCGATACCACCGTCAAGACCAAGTCAAACGTGAACGAGTGCTTCGAGGCCCTCGCGGCCGGTGAGGTCGACTACGTCGCCTGTGACGCCACTGCCGGCGCCTACCTCGCTCGCGCCTACCCCGGCGCCGTGTTCGTGGGCACCATCGCCCCGACGATCTCCTACGACGCCATCGTCGCTTCCGACACCGATCTTGCCGACCAGGTGATGGGGATTCTCGAGGACGCCTTGTCCGACGGCACGCTCGAGGCCATCTTCCGCCTGTGGTACGGCGACCTGCCCTTCAGTCTCGACGGTCTCATACTCGATGGCGTGACGTTCGAGGAAGAGGCTCCCGAAGGTGAGGGAACCTCCGCTTCCGGCGCTGAAGAGGACGAGCCCACGGAGTCCGATAGCCTGAACTCCCTGGGCTAGGCGCGTCTCCCCCCGCTATCCGTTCGCGCTCATGCAGGGCATGGGAATTCGGCGGTCGGTCGGGGTGCCCCAGCGAACGGGAGCATAATTTCCCCACGTGTGTCTTCACCCAACTTGGGTACAACATCTGTACGAGTACTATCCCCGGATAGATTGGAGCCACGTATGGAAATCAAGGTCTCCGGTCGCAAGACCACGGTCACCGATGCTCTGCGTGCGCATGTCGATGAGAAGATCGGCGAAGCCCTCAAGGTGTTCGATATCGAGCCTATGACCGCCGATGTCGTTCTGCGCTATGAGAAGAACCCCTCCAACCCCAGTCCCGCCATCGTCGAGGTCACGGTCCGCGTCCGCGGTTCGGTGATTCGCGTAGCCGAGCACGGTGCGGATATGTACGCCGCGATCGACCTTGCCTCCGAGAAGGTGACGCGCCAGCTTCGCAAGTTCAAGACGCGCGTGGTCGATAATCGCCAGCAGGGTCTGTCCGCCGCCGAGGTCGCTCCCGTCGAGCCCGTCGCCGATTTGGCCGACCTGCTGATTCCCGAGGACGAGGACGATCAGCTCGTGCGCGTCAAGGAGGTCGAGCTCACCCCCATGACCGAGGAGGAGGCGCTCGTCCAGACCGATCTGATCGGTCACGACTTCTACGTGTTCGAGAACAGCGTCACCGGTCTGGTCAATGTGGTGTATCACCGTAAGAATGGTGGATACGGTATCATCAAGCCCAAATTTGAGGTCGAGGGCGAGTAGAATAGCGGCCATTGCATGATTTGGATGGCGGCCATCCCATGTGGGTGGCCGCCTTGTTGTATTGAGGAGCGTCCATGGGCAACACCGCCGCCTCGCACGAGGTTCCGCGCATGTGCCGCATCGTCATCGACACCTGTGCCGATCTCACTCCTGAGATCGCGGCCACGCTCGAAGTAGACATCTTGGGATTCCCCTACATCCTGGATGGCGTCGAGTACACCGACGACATCTGGAGCACCATCACCCCCTCGGAGTTCTATGACAAGTTGCGTGAGGGTTCCAAGGCTTCGACTTCGGCTATCTCAATCGGTCAGTACCTCGAGTTCTTCACTAAATGCGCCGAAGAGGGCACGCCCACGGTGTACCTGTGCTTCACGAGCGCGCTCTCCTCAAGTTACAACTCCGCCTGTCATGCGGCCGAGCAAGTGCGCGCCGATCATCCCGAGTTCGAGCTTTATGTGGTGGACAACGCGCTGCCCTGCGCGTGCGGCGAGCTGCTCGCCATGGAGGCCGTGCGTCAGCGCGCTGCGGGCCTGAACGCGCGACAGCTGGCCGAATGGGCCAACGAGGCCAAGACCTACATCCATGGTTACTTCACCTTGGACAGCCTTGATGCACTTGCCGCCGGAGGACGCATCCCGCCCGCGGCGGCCTCCCTGTCCTCCAAGCTCGATATCAAACCCGAGCTGTCCTTCGACCTGGCCGGAGCCCTTTCGCTCATCGGCGTGAACCGCGGCCGCAAGAAGGCGCTCAAGTCGCTCATCAAGTCATTCGCCGAGAACTATGAGTTCGACCCGACCCTGCCGCTCGCCATCGTCTCCTCCGACGCCGAGAAGGACGCCGATTGGCTCGAGACTGCCGTGCGCAAGGAGCCCGGTTGCGCGGACCTCACCATTTTGCGAGGTTCGGTGGGTCCCACGATCGGCTCGCACGTCGGTCCGGGTATGGTCGCTCTTATCTTCTGGGGTAAGAACCGCTCGGAGAAGATCTCCCTGACCGATCGCATCGCCAACCGCGTCCGCGGAGAGTAGCGAGCGCCGAGGTCAGTCCATCATGTTGTCGGCGGCGGTGCTCGCCACGGTCGCCTTATTGCCGAACATACGTCAAAAGGAGCGTTGCATATGGCAAGCAAGAACCTCAAGATCGCCTTCATCGGCACCGGCATCATGGGTGCGCCCATCGCCGGTCATATCATGGACGCGGGCTACGGGCTCACCGTGTACAACCGTACCAAGGCAAAGGCCGCCGACCTCATCGAGCGCGGTGCCACCTGGGCCCCCTCCGTCGCCGATGCCGCCAAGGATGCCGATGTGGTCTTCACCATGCTCGGCTTTCCCACGGACGTGGAGGAGGTCTACCTAGCGGGTGAGGGCCTGTTGGCCACGGCCAAGGAGGGCGTCCACCTCATCGACCTCACCACCAGCGCTCCCGAGCTCGCCCGCGATATCGCCGGCGCCGCCGAGGTGTGCGGCAAGCACGCTTTCGACTGCCCCGTGACGGGCGGTGAGTCCGGTGCCATCGCCGGCACCCTCACGGCCATCATCGGCGCCACCGAGCGCGATATCGAGCCCGTCCGAGAGGTGCTCGAGACCTTCACCTCCAAGATCTGCTGCTTTGGCGGTGCCGGCAAGGGTCAGGCCGCGAAGCTCTCCAACCAGGTCGCCCTGGCGGGCGCCATGGTCGGCATGGCCGACGCCCTCTCCTTCGCCCAGCAAAACGACCTTGACGTCGAGCAGGTGCGCGAGATGATCTGCTCCGGCACGGGCAACTCCGGCGCCATGCAGCAGCTCGCCCCCAAGGCGATCGACGGCGACTACAAGCCTGGCTTCCTGGTCGAGCATTTCCTCAAGGACTTGGGCCTGGCGCTCAAGGTCGCCGAGGAGAAGGAGCTCGCCCTGCCCGGCGCCGACACCGCGTTCACCCTGTACGACATGCTCGACGCCATCGGCGGCGGTCGCATGGGCACCCAGGCCATCACCTTGCTGTACCAGGAGGAGGCCGACGCCGTCGCCGCCGGCCTGGATTGGTCGCTCTATACGGCCCAGCATGAGCACGACGAGGAGTGCGACTGCGGCCACGACCATGGCCATGGTCATGACGGTCATGAGTGCGCTTGCGGTCGCGATCACGGCGAGGACCACGAGTGCTGTGGCGGCCATGGCCACGGCGAGGACCACGAGTGCCATTGCGGTCATCATCACGAGGGGTAATCGGGCATGCCGGCTAACTGGGTCTACATCATCACCTACGTCATGGTGTTCGGCTTTTCCGTCTACATCGGTTTTCTGATCGGTCAGGAGCTGGGCCGTCGACACCTCGTCACCGTCCGCGCGTATTGGGCGGCCAATATCGGCGGCCTCGTCGCGGTCGTGTTGGCCGTCGCGCTCATCCCCGCCATGATGATTCAAATCATCTTGATGGGTGTCTTGGCCGGGTACATCACTGGACTCAAGATGGGCTTCGGCGAATCTTCAGGTCCCTGGAAGTGGCTCGATAACTTCATGGATGTCAACAAGCGCCATCGCAGGGTAGCCGAGAAGGGCACCGGAGAAGCGTATCGTCGCCGTCGCAAGAGCGGAGAGGCCGGCCCCGACCTGATCTCGGTCGATGAGAAGGGCACTGCGAGCTCGCCCGCGAAGCAGCCCCGCGACGCCCAAAAATAGCACCCCGACCGCGCCCGTGGACGTCCCACGGGCGCGCTCTGGTGGGGCCATGGGCGGCGGCTGCGCCCGAGCATGGCCCTCGTTCCCGTCCGTGCACATTGACCCTGGCCCGATGGCCCCGTCCATACGATAATTCGAATCTTCGCCGCTAGAGAAAGATAAGAGGTACGCATCTATGGCAGAAGAGAGTCGTGTCGAACTATCCCCCGAGGAGGCCGCCCGCCTCGCGAGCGTCGAGAATAGCGCCGACGCCTTGTCCGCCCTCATCGAGGACCTGTCCAGCTCGAGCCGCCGCACGCGCCAGCTCGCCGGCCGCGTGGTTAACCTGCTCGCCGAGCGCGAGCCCGACCTGCTCGCCCCCTTTATCGAGCAGCTGGTGGACGCCCTGTATCGCCCGGAGGCTCAGACTCGCTGGGAGGTGCTCGATGCGTTGACGCTGCTCGTTCCCGAACATGCCAAGGAGTGCGGCGCCGCGTACGAGGGAGCCGAGGCCGCTCTGTTCGATGAGATCTCGGCCCCGCTGCGCTTGTCTGCCTTCCGCTTCCTCGTGGTGTGGGGCGCCACGGAGCGCCGTCGCTCCGAGAAGGTGTGGCCCATCATCGACGAGGCCATCCAGTGCTATCACGGCGATCTTGAGTACCGCGACATGCTCGCACTGCTCTTCTCCTTCTCGCATGGTCAGATCTCGGGTTCCGTCGCCGCCGAATTGGCCGGCCGCCTGCAGTTCGATGCCGAGAACGGCAAGGGCAGCTACCTGCGCGTTCGCTCGCGTGAGATCTATGACGCGCTGGTCAAGCGTTTCAAGCTCGATAAACCGCAGAAGAAGGCGCGCGCCAAGAAGAGCGATGCCGAGGATGAAGACGAGGAGTAAACCATGGTCCACGACGTTGTCCTGATTCCCGGTGACGGTATCGGACCCGAGATCACGAGGGCGATGCGCCGTGTGGTGGAGGCGACCGGCGTCCAGATCGACTGGAATGTCCAGAACGCCGGTGCCGGCGTGATGGATGAGTACGGCACGCCGTTGCCCGAACACGTGCTCGAGGCGGTGCGTTCCACCAAGGTGGCCATCAAGGGCCCCATCACCACGCCGGTGGGCACGGGCTTTCGCAGTGTCAATGTCGCCCTCCGCAAGGAGTTCGACTTGTATGCCTGCGTGCGGCCCTGCCTCTCCCAGCCCGGGGACGGCTCGCGTTACCGCGATGTCGACCTGGTGATCGTGCGCGAGAACACCGAGGACCTCTACGCTGGCATTGAGTTCGATGAGGGCACGAGCGAGGTCGCGAAGCTCGCCGAGCTCGTCGAGGCCTCCGGCCAGAAGCCCTTTGCCTCCGATTCGGCTATTTCCATCAAGCCGATCTCCATCGAGCGTTCGCGCCGCATCGTCGAGTACGCGTTCGAGTACGCCCGTCGCTGCGGACGCAAGAAGGTCACGTGCGTGCACAAGGCCAACATCATGAAGGCGACCGACGGCTTGTATCTGCGCGTGGCGCGTGAGGTGGCCGAGCGCTATCCGGACATCGAGTTCAACGATAAGATCGTGGACGCCACATGCATGGGCCTGGTTCAGGAGCCTCATGATTTCGATGTGCTTGTGTGCCCGAACTTGTACGGCGACATCGTGAGCGACCTGTGTGCCGGCTTGGTAGGGGGCCTTGGTATGGCGCCCGGCGCCAATATCGGCACGGATGTCGCTATCTTCGAGCCCACGCATGGCAGTGCGCCCGATATCGCGGGCAAGGACATCGCCAACCCCACGGCCGAGATCCTCTCCGTCGCGATGATGCTCGATCACCTAGGTGAGGGCCTGGCCGCCGAGCGTATCCGCGCGGCCGTTCGCGCCACCCTCGCTGAGGGCACATGCGTCACCGGTGATGTGCAGCGCGCACTTACCGGCAGCGCCGAGGGTTCTTCTGGTACGCGGGATTATGCCGACGCCGTCATTGCGCACCTGGTGTAGGGTGCCTGGTGTAGGGCGCACCGGTAACAGATCCTGCAATTAGGCAAACCTTAACGGGGACAAGCTCGTTTCGCGGCAAATCCCCGTTTTTTTGGGTATCGTATCGGCTTGGCGTGAAAACCGTCGGGCAAGGTGAAGGGAGCGGGCCACATGGGTCTGATCATGAAGAAGGACGATTCCGAGGATAACGAGTACATCGACGGCATCGAGGTCGTCGGCCGTGGCGAGGGGCCGAACGGCGATGACGAGGTCGAGCATGTGGAGATCCACGAGGGTCTGACCGCCGAGGATATCTCCGGCAAGACGGCGGCGGCCGAGGCCGAGCGTGAGACCGAGGCCGATCCCGAGCTGCTGGACGTCGAGGTCGAGGAGGACTCGGCGGAGGAGGAGAGCGCCTCCGACACCGAGAACGCCGAGGATGCCGCCGCGCCTGCCGCCGCGCCTGCCGAAAAGCCGTGTCCCAAGAAGACCCGCATGCAGCGAGCCTTGACGGGCAAGCACAAGTACTACATCGTCGGCGCGCTCGTCGCCGTGATCGTCGCCGGCACCGTCGGTTACTTTTTCGGATCCGGCGGCTTTGGCTCCAAGGGTGTGAGCGCCCCCGCCTTCGCCGAGAGTGAGCTCGACGTGACGGTCGCAACTTGGAAGTTCAAGGGCGCTTCGCACAAGATCACCGCACGCGAGGCCATCGAGAGCCAGTACAGTCTCGACAGCGTGAAGGACGAGGACGGCAACTATCCCGCTCCTTCCGCTGATGCGGTGCTGGCCCATGTGCGTAACCGCATCCTGCTGGAGGAGGCGTCCAATCAGGGTATCGAGCTGAGCGATGAGGAGCTTTCTTCCTCTGCAGAGACCTCCCTGGGCACCTCGGACTTCTCCGCCATCGCCTATCAGTATGGGGTGAGCGAGGATCAGGCGAAGCAGATCGTGCGCGAGCAGGGCACCATCCAGAAGCTGTATCAGAGCGTGATGGAAGATGCTCCCGCCATGCCCAAGGCGCCCGCCGAGCCCGAGAGCGGCGACGAGAGCGAAGCCAAGGCCGAGTATGCCGCGTACATTATTGATCTGGCCGGCAAGGAGTGGGATTCTGAGGCCGGCACCTGGGCCAAGCTCGACGGCGCCTATGCAACCGCGCTCGCCGGCGAGGAGATTACCCCCGAGTCCGCGACGTATGCTCAGGCCCAGAAGGCCTACGCCGTCGCATATCAGCAGTACATGATCGAGTCCCAAGGCGCGAGCGCCAAGTGGACGTCCTACGTCAACGGACTTTTCGGCGAGGCTGACATCGAGCTGTTCGGTCTGTTCGCCTAAGATGCGCGTCCGGTTGCGCCGGCCGCAGCGTGCCGTTTGAGCGCGCCGGACGACTGCGCCGGCCGTAACGCGTCGGCCGATTGCGCTACGGCCCCGCGGCTCGACCATCGCGGTCATACGTCCAACTTGTCTACGGGGCCGCTCACGGGTTGCACCCGTGAGCGGCGGGCGACTTGCTATGCTGAAGCAGTGCCTGCGGGGGAGGGGAACGACCCACCTCCGGCTTCAGCGAGGAGAAAGGACGGTCGTCATGGACGAGACGTTTGAGAAAGTTGCCGCGTGGTGCAAGCCGACCATGGAGCATCCGCTCGCTATCGTGTTGGGCAGCGGACTGGGCTCGCTGGGAGAGCGTGTCCGCGTGGTGCGCCACATCCCGTACAGCGACATCGACGGATTTCCCACGGAGGCGATACCCGTGGAGGGCCATAGCTTCACGGTGCTCGTGGGCGAGCTCGATGGCGTTCCCGTGGTGGTATATCCCGGCCGCGTGCACATGTACCAAGGATATGACGCCCTGCAGGTGAGTTCGCTTGTCCGTCATGCCCATAAGCTCGGCTGCCGCAGCGTCGTGTTGAGCTGTGCCACCGGCGCCGTGGGTGATATCCAGCCCGGTACCGTCGGCATCATCACCGATCAGTTGAATCTCACCGGGCGCAATCCGCTTGCATCGCCTCTGGGTGTCGCCGCCGCCGGCTTGGACAACCCGTTCATCTCCATGGCGGGAGCCTATTCTCCGTATCTCTCCAGCTTGGCGCGCGATGCCGCATCCGAGCTCGGCATGAAGGTCGCAGAGGGGGTGTACGCTGGCCTGCTTGGTCCCAGCTACGAAACGCCTGCAGAGATCCGCATGCTCGATGCGCTGGGTGCCGATTATGTCGGCATGTCCACCGTATGCGAGTCCATCATGGCCCGCGCGCTCGGCATGGAGGTGCTCGGCATCACGCTCGTGACCAACAAGGCCGGTTGTCCTGGCGAGAGTCATGCCAGGGTTCTCGGTGTCGCCGACGAGGCAGCCGAGGCCATGCAGGTGCTCGCCCTCGCCACGATTCGTCGTATCGGCGCCTAGCGTCTCAAATGGGGACAGGTACAAATTGAGGCATGTTCACCCCGGTCGTCCACGATGACCGGGGTTTCTGGTTTCGTCGGGATCGAAGTGACTGGCAAAAGAGTTTTTCTGCCGGTGGTATTGGGTACTTGCGTGGAGGGGCGTTTCCACGTACTATAGACAATCGTCGGAACGGCTTGGTCCGTACCGCCATGGGGCCGCCAGCGTAGCTCAGTTGGCAGAGCACCGCTCTCGTAAAGCGGGGGTCACCGGTTCGAGCCCGGTCGCTGGCTCCATCGAAATCAGCAGGTCAGATGCCTTGTGCGTCTGGCCTGTTTTTTTGGCCCTTATGGCCGCTGCCTATGTGCGAACAAAGTCCTGGATGCTTTTCGCTGACCTCGCCCCGAAGGTGCGATGAGGATTTGGGGCGTTGAAAATGGGGGTCAGCATGGGGTGATTTGCAAAGTGTACGTTTTGGGGAAGGTTTTGCCTTCCATCGGGGCCTCTCATGAGTTTCGGCTTGCAAAAACCCCAGGTCGCCGAAGTTCGATGCGGTCGAACTGGCGTTGGGGGAGCGAAAACCTTCCCCAAAACGTACACCTTGAGTTTTCGCGCACCCGGTTGGACAATTTCAAGCGGATACAAGCCCTTCGCGGTCGGGAGCGCACCATGGATTTGAGCCGAGT
>JAHHSP010000035.1 GCA_020025115.1 Collinsella sp.
GATACTAAATAAGAAACATTTAGGCTATGCTAACCACCAACATATCGACATCGAAGTCGAGATAAACACCAGATATTGCGTTTTGCTAGATGGATGACAGGGAGAGGCGATGACCGAGATAGGCACCTCGGGCGTGGGGTCCACAAAGAAGCGGGCCGAAAGGCGCGCGGTTCGCGTCGAGTTGGCGCGGGCCGTCGCGGGTGGAGGCGCCTCTGCCGCGACGAAGGACCGTTTCGCCGCGGACCTCGACCGGGTCCTCGCCCGTATCCAGGGCGATTTCGACGACCCGGCCTACGACCTGGCCATGCTCTGCGCCCGGTTCGGCGCCCTTGCGGGTGCCGTCCAGGGCGTCGATGCGCGCCTCGACGCCCTTGTCCGCGCCGCCGTCGAGCTCACGAGCCAAGAGGCGCCGCGTTGGGAGATGATCGCAGCCCGCCTTTTGGACCTTTCTTTCATGCGCCGCCTCGCCGCCACGCGCCGCAAGCTCGGTATCGCGTCGTTTGGGGAGTTGGTGCGCCACCTCACGGAACGTGGTCTGTACGGCGAGTACATCCTCGCCTCCTATTCGGGTCCGGAGCTCGATGAGGCGGCGGCCTTTATGGTGCCCGAGCGCGACGAGCTGCTCACATACTCCGGCCTCGACTTGCTCGTCAACCGCTATGTCATCCGCGCGCACGACCATACGCCCCTGGAGAGCCCGCAGGAGATGTTCCTCGGCATCGCATTGCACCTTGCCATGAACGAGGAGCCGGATCGGCGCCTCATGTGGGTCAAGCGCTTCTACGACATGCTCAGCAGGCTCGAGGTGACCATGGCCACGCCCACGCTGGGCAATGCCCGAAAGCCGGCCCATCAGCTCTCGAGCTGCTTCATCGATACGGTGCCGGACAGCCTCGTGGGCATCTACCGCAGCATCGACAACTTTGCCCAGGTGAGCAAATACGGTGGCGGCATGGGCATGTATCTGGGCAAGGTGCGTGCGACCGGCGGATCGATCCGCAGCTTCGAGGGCTTTGCGGGCGGCGTGATCCGCTGGATCCGCGTGATCAACGATACCGCCGTGGCGGTCGATCAGCTCGGCATGCGCCAGGGCGCCGTGGCGGTGTATTTGGATGCCTGGCACCGCGATTTGCCCGAGTTCCTCAACTTGCGAACGAACAACGGCGATGACCGCATGAAGGCCCATGACGTCTTTCCGGCCGTGTGCTATCCGGACCTGTTTTGGCGCATGGCCGAGGAGGGCCTCGACCAGGATTGGCATCTCATGTGCCCGCATGACATCTTGCACGTCAAGGGTTATGCGCTCGAGGATTTTTATGGCGATGAGTGGGAGCTCCGCTATCGCGATTGCGTGGCCGACCCTCGCATCCCCAAGCGCCGCATTCTCATCAAGGACCTGGTGCGGCTTATCCTCAGGAGCGCCGTGGAGACGGGCACCCCGTTCGCCTTCATGCGCGACACCGTGAATCGCGCCAATCCCAATGGGCACGAGGGCATGATTTACTGCTCGAACCTCTGCACCGAGATCGCGCAGAACACCAGCGCGATCGAGGAGGTGACGCGCGAGGTCGTGACCGAGGATGGCGACACGGTCGTGGTGACCACCACACGGCCCGGTGATTTCGTGGTGTGCAACCTGGCGAGCCTCTCGCTCGGCCGTCTTCCCGTCGAGGACGACGAGACCATGGGCCGTGTGATCGAGACCGCGGTGCGCGCGCTCGACAACGTCATCGATTTGAATTTCCATGCACTGCCCTATGCGCACATCACCAACCATCGCTACCGCGCGATCGGCCTGGGCGTCTCGGGCTATCATCACATGCTTGCTCGCCGGGGCATCTCGTGGGAGAGCGAGGAGCACCTGGCGTTTGCCGATGAGGTGTTTGAGCGCATCAACTACCATGCGATTCGCGCAAGTGAGCGCCTGGCGGAGGAACGCGGGGCCTATGGGCTGTTTGAGGGCAGCGATTGGGCGTCCGGCGCGTATTTTGCCAAGCGCGGGTACTGCGCCGCACGCGGCGGGGCCGCCGAGGTGCGCGAGGGGTCCATGGGTTCCGGGCGCTGGAGCGATCTGGCCGAGGCGGTGGCGCGCAATGGCATGCGCAACGCATATCTGCTGGCGATCGCGCCCACGAGCTCGACATCGATCATCTCGGGCACCACCCCGGGCATCGACCCCATCATGCGCAAATTCTTCCTGGAGGAGAAAAAGGGGGCGATGCTGCCGCGCGTGGCGCCGGAGCTTTCGCCTCGCACGTATTGGTACTACAAGCCCGCGCATTATATCGAGCAGACGTGGAGCGTGCGCGCCGCGGGCGTGCGGCAGCGCCATATCGATCAGGCGCAATCGATGAACCTCTACATCACGAACGACTATACGCTGCGTCAGGTGCTCAACCTCTACCTTGAGGCATGGCGGTGCGGGGTAAAGACGATCTATTACGTGCGCGGCAAATCTTTGGAAGTGGAGGAGTGCGAGTCCTGTTCGGCATAGGGACTCCGCGTATCCCATGAACGCCCGACCCTTCCGCGCATCCATATCCGGACCCGCGGGGCCACGTCCGGTGATGGGGATTTATATGGAATGGGGCACGGAGCGTACGGTTCGACACGCACCTGGGTAGATATCGGGTGCAGGTTTGTCAAGTTCCCGCATGCGCATCAATCCGCAATGGGTAACATGCGTCTATAAAAAGACGCCCGTACTAACTATGTGCGGTTTTCGATATACCTGTTTTACAGGTGGGATTTTTACTCTAACGGCTATACTGTGCGAGATTATCGAGCAGGGCTGTGCTTGTAAGCCATGCCGAGGTTGTGAGCACATCGAGAGGTGAGATTCGTGGCCGAGCAGAAAACAGGGCGCGCGTATGACGCCAAGGTCCGCCGCCAGGCGGTAAAGGTTCTTGCAACCGGTGCGGGGCATCGTGCCCTCGCATCCAAGCTCGGCATCCCCGACGCCACGGCCCGTCAGTGGGCGCGCTCCTATGCGGCCGGCGGCAAGGTCGCGGTGATGAATGCGGGGGCCACGCATCGCGTGTACCCGTTCGAACTCAAACTCTCTGCGGTCAAGGACCGGTTGGAGAACGGTATGAGCGTGCGCGAGGTGATGATCAAGCACGGCATCCCCAGCGAGTCTTCGGTTAAGACCTGGTGCCGCCAGTACCGTGCTCATGGCGCAGAGGCCCTGGTCAATAAGCCTCGTGGTGTCAAGCCCCGTCATGTGCGCGAACAGTTGGAGCACGAGCGTGCCGAGGCCGAGCGTGCCGAGCGCGAACGTGCGCAGGGCGGTCAGGCCGAGGAGTAGGCCAAGGGGCCGGTGGCGGTCCGAATGAACCGGTTTTTAGGGCGGGCATCCTGCGTGGTGCCCGCCCTTTCACATATGCACCAGGTCTAGAACCCCAGGGGGATGTCGAGCTGGTATTGCGCCTGCTCGATGTCGAGGACCCATGCGCCGCCTTCAAAGGTCAGCTGGAATCCGAGGAAAGATTCGGAGCCCAGCTCGGTGTTCTCGACCGCCTCGGCGAACAGTTTGCGCACATGCTCCTGTTCGCTCTCGTCGAGGGGCCGCATGGACCCCGTCCTGCCGGCGTCCAGCTCGGCAATGTAGGTGTAGATGCTTTGGTGCAACTCGGCGCGCATATCGATGAGGTCGGGTCCCCAGGCGTAGAGGTACAGGCTCGCGGTGCCTTCGTCGGCGCGCGGGTAGCAGGAGTCGATCTGATAGCTGAAGTTGGAGAGCACCCAATCTGCGTAGGCGTTCGCGTCTATGCCAAGTTCCTCGCAGGTATAGCCGCTGGCTTCCACCATACTTTGGTCGAAGTCGTCGATGATGGCCGCGCGCTCGGGGCTCTGCTCGCTCGTGACGGCTTGCAGATAGGCGTTGCAGGCCTGCACGCAGGCGAGCTCGTCCTCATCGAGGGAGTCCATGTCGATCCCGGGGCCGGGGGCGCTGCCGTCATGCGAGGACGTTTCGGACTCGACGACTTCGGTGAAATCCTCCCCGGAGGTCAGGGCTGAGAAAAGCTCGCTTGCGCCGTAGATCAACGCGGGAAGCAGGTTTACCAAGATGACGACGAGGATGATCGTCCGTGCGACCTTGACCAGCCGCGATGGCCCCTGCTTGTCCTTGGGCGCGGCTTTGGCGGCGCGGCGTGCGGCGTCGCGTTCCGCTCGCGCTTGGCGCTTTCGCTCGCGCGCTTCGGAGGGGCTGCGGCGTTGCCCGCGTCGAGGGCCCTCGTCGTCGACGTCTGCGGAAGGGGCGTTGTAGTCGTCGCGTTTCTTGGTCGGTCCGTCGTAAGGGCTTCCGTCAAAGACGCAGGCTTCCGGCTCCATGCCGCCAAACAACCCGCCGAAGGTGCCCGGCTCGTCCCACGGGAGGGTCGGTTCGCCGGCGGTGAACGGGTCGACCTGGGCGTCGTGCTCCTTATGTCGTGCCATGGGTGCCTCCCATACTCTTGGCGGCATCGGGACGCCGCGGCACCTCGATCGATGGGTTCCGCGGGTGCTGTGCGCGTGGGTGTACCGGCACAGTATATCTTGAGCGGGCGCCGATTCGGGGCTTCTGGCCGTTTGCGGGAAACAGGCGGCGTCTCGCGGCGGGATGAACGGCGAGTGGGTATGATTTATCCAATGAAAACCGCGTTCTAAGGACCGAGCATGTTCTTCCTCTTCGATCTTGTGGGCGGCCTCTTCGGGTTGGCGATCATTTTCGTGATCATTGGCCTGGTCACGGGCAATCTGTTCTTCGTGGTCAAACAGCAGCATGCAGTGATCATCGAGCGACTGGGTAAGTTTCATCGCATCGTGGGTGCCGGCTTCCATGTCAAGATTCCCTTCATCGACCGAAAGGCCGCGACGGTGAGCCTGCGCACCATGAAGAACGGCTTCGATATCGATGTGAAGACGCAGGACAACGTGACTATCGGCCTGGAGGTTTCGGCCCAATACCACGTGAGCTACGAGATGGGTGCGCAGCCCTCCGAGTCCGGCGTGTACAAGAGCTACTACATGCTGCAGCAGCCCGTGGCGCAGATGCGCGACTTCATCACCGACGCCCTTCGCTCCTCGATCCCCGTCTATACCCTCGACGAGGTCTTTGCCAAGAAGGACGATATCGCCAAGGACGTCAACGCGACGGTGTCCGAGCAGATGGACGCCTACGGATTCACATTGGTGAGCACGCTGATCACCAAGATCGCACTGCCCGCCGAGGTCGAGGATTCCATGAATCAGATCAACGCGGCGCAGCGCACCAAGGCCGCTGCGCAGGATCTCGCCGAGGCCGATCGCATTCGTCGCGTCACCGATGCCCGTGCCGAGGCCGAGGCCATGGAGAAGGCCGGCGAGGGTATTGCCAACCAACGTAAGGCGATCGCCATCGGCATCAAGGATTCGCTCGAGACCATCCAGGAGACTGGCGTGGGCAACGCGGAGGCCAACCAGCTGTTCATGTTCACCCAGTGGACCGAGATGATGAACGAGTTTGCCAAGAGCGGGCGCGCAAGCACCGTGGTGCTGCCTGCCGATTTTACGCAGAATGCGGGGATGTTCGAGCAGATGCTCGCTGCGAGCCAGGCGGTCGATGCCGCGCCTGTGCCCCAGGCGCCCCCGGTCGCGGCCGACCCTGTTCGGTGACGTGTAAACTGGGTATATGGCAAACGGAATGCAACGAGGGGCCGCGGGAAACGGCCCCTTCTCCTGAGGAGAGGGGAAGCGATGAGCAACTCGAGAAAGATGTTGAAGATTATCGCCATGGTGTCTGCCGTCACGGGGCTTGCCATGCTGACGTTCGGCCTGGCCGTGGCGGGTGCGGGTCTGTTCGGCGGCACCGCGATTTCGGGCACGGACGCGGCGCCCCTGTACATGGGCGTTTCCGGTGTGTCGGGCCTGTGCTTCGTGGTGATGGGCCTCATGGGCATGCGCGCGTCGAATGTGCCCTCGCGCAGCGGCACTGCGGTCGCGACGTCGTTCGGCTGCCTTGCGGTCACTGCCGTTGCGGTTCTGTTCTGGTCGTGGCAGGGCTTTGTGAAGATCGACATCCCGAATGCGGTTTTGCTGGTGCTCGGCGCGATCGAGGCCCTGGCCGTTCTGTTCTTGGCCCGCAAAGTCAAGGAAGAGCATGCCACGTGGCACTAGGCTCGCGCGCATCGCGCCCGGGTCGCCGGCTTTCGGCCGTGCGTGCTGGGGGCTTGAGCGATTTTGATGACAAGATGGGCGAGAGGGGCTCTTGTGAACCTGGATACGACGAAGATCGGCTTCATCGGATTTGGCAATATGGCGAGCGCCATGGCGGATGGCTGGATTGCCAGCGGCGCTGTTCTGGCGGAGAACATGTGCGCCTGCGCCGGCCGTTTCGATGCGCTCAAGGTCCGCTGCGGGGACCGCGGCATGCGCGCGTTCGATAGCGCGGCGGCCGTGGTCGAGGCCGCCGATGTGGTGGTCGTCGCTGTGAAGCCTTACATGATCGAGCACGTCCTGGGCCCGGTCGCGCAGCTTCTCGCTGACAAGGTGGTGCTTTCGGTCGCCGCCGGTTGGGATTGCGAGGCGTATGAGCGCGTCATCCCGGGCACGCGCCATCTTTCCACGGTGCCCAACACGCCGGTCGCCATCAACGAGGGCGTGATCGCCTGTGAGAGGACCTCAACACTCGGCGAGAGCGACCACGCCCTCGTCTTTTCCCTGCTCGACCTGCTCGGTACGCCGGTCGAGGTCGAGACGCGCCTGCTCTCCGTTGCCGGCACGGTGGGCGGCTGCTCGCCGGCGTTCATCGCCATGGTCATCGAGGCCCTGGCAGATGCCGCGGTCAAGCACGGCATCCCGCGCGCCACGGCGTACCCCATGGTGAGTCAGATGATGGTCGGCACCGCCAAGCTGCAACTTGCGACCGGTATGCACCCCGGCGCGATGAAGGACGCCGTCTGCTCGCCCGGCGGCACCACGATCCGCGGCGTGGCGGAACTCGAGGCCGCGGGCATGCGGTCGGCTTTTATCCGCGCCATCGATGCGATCGAGGGGTAGCCTGCGTTCGCCGTGACAACAAGGGGGCGCCCTCCCTTCTCAGAAGTCTGCCGTCATCCGTGTTTCGCAAGACGAAACACGGATGAAATCTTGTTGACTGCATTTTGCTAAAGCGTGATACTGCAAAGCGTCCACTTTAGTAGGCGGGAGCACATCCAGTGCGACCGTCGCAATCACAAAGGGTTTTAAAGTCATGCGCCATCTTTGCCTAAACATTCTCAGCATTATTAGCTAGCACGGGTTGGCAAGATGTGCCGCCCGTGCGCTCACGGGCGGCTGATAGCTGATGGGGGCCGTCGTATTGTATCGACGGCCCCCATTTTTTATGGCTTTGACACTCAAGAGGGGGAGAAAACATGAACGGAGTCGCATTGATGGTGGTTGCCGCGGCAGTTCTGGCTGCGGGTTATCTGGGATACGGGAGGTGGCTCGCGAGCAAATGGGGTGTCGACCGCGAGGCCCTCACGCCGGCATGTCGCATGGAGGACGGCAAGAACTTTTCTCCGGCATCGGCCTTTACCGTGTTCTCGCATCAGTTCAGCTCGATTTGCGGTGCGGGCCCCGTCACGGGCACCATCGTCGCCATGGCGTTCGGCTGGCTGCCCGTCGTGCTGTGGGTGCTCGTGGGCGGTATCTTCTTCGGCGCGGTGCATGATTTCGGCGCGCTGTACGCCTCGATGAAGAACAACGGCAAGTCCCTCGCCCAGCTCATCGAGAAGTATATCGGCCGTACGGGGCGTCGTCTGTTCCTGCTCTTCTGCTGGCTGTTCTGCCTGATCGTGATCGCGGCCTTCACCTCCATGGTTGCCGGCACGTTCAAATTTACGCCGGATGCGGACGGCGCGATCGATTTCGCCAAGTCCTATGCCGCCGGCTGCGCGGGAACGATATCGATCCTGTTCACGTTCGTCGCCATGGCCTTTGGGTGGGCCTGTCGCAAGTTCCAGCTCACGGGTGCCAGGCAGTTTGTCACGGGTGTCGTGCTCATGGTGGCCATGTTCGCGATCGGCATGCAGTTCCCCGTCTACCTCGACCTCAACGGCTGGATCGCCGTCGTCATGGTGTACCTGGTGTTTGCCGGTGCCATGCCTATCCAGGCGCTCAAACAGCCGCGCGACTACCTGACCTCCATCATGATGATCGTCATGATCGTCTGCGCCGTGCTGGGCATCGTGGTGCTCGGCGCCAAGGGTCAGGCCACCATCACCGCCCCGGTGTTCACGGGCTTCACCTCCGCTTCCGGCATGATGTTCCCGGTCCTGTTCGTTTCCGTCGCGTGCGGGGCGCTGTCCGGCTTCCACAGCCTCGTTTCCTCGGGCACGTCCTCCAAGATGGTCGAGAACGAGGCCGATGCGGTGAAGGTCGGCTACGGCGCCATGGTCGTGGAGTCCTTTGTGGGTATCCTCGCCATCATCGTCGCGGGCATCATGTTCTCCGACATGAACACGGCCGGTACGGGTGCCCTCAACGGCGGCGTCGCCTCCACTCCGTTCGCGATCTTCGCCACCGGCATCGCCCGCGGCATGCAGGCCTTTGGCATCGATGGCACGGTGGCCACCGTGTTCATGACAATGAACGTCTCCGCGCTCGCCCTGACCTCTCTCGATGCGGTCGCCCGTATCGGCCGCACCTCCTTTTCCGAATTCTTTGCCACGAGCAATGATGCCCTGGCAGTGGAAAACGAAAAGGCCGGCGCGATGAAGGTGCTCGGCAATCCCTGGTTCGCCACCGTGGTGACCCTGTTGCCCGGTCTGGCCCTGACTTTTGGCGGATACCTCAACATCTGGCCGCTTTTCGGCGCTTCCAATCAGCTGCTCGGCGGTATGACCATGATCACGCTGGCCGTGTTCTGCAAGTGTACCGGCCGCAAGGGCCTGATGCTCTACGTGCCCGTAGCGTTCCTGCTCGTATGCACCTTTACCTCGCTCGCCATGAGCATCGCCGGTTGCGTGACGGCGCTCCAGGCAGGTGGCATGGCGGTCATGGCCACCTCCGGCCTGCAGCGCGTGTTCGCCGTACTCCTGGTCGCGCTGGGCCTTATCGTCACCGGCAACTGCCTGAAGGAGCTACGCGGTAAGGAGTTCGGCTCCATGCCCGATGAGGAGCCCGAGTGGTCCGAGATGGGCGCCCGCGATTACCGTGCCGGCAAGTTCTCCGGCAAGGGCGAGGTCCCCTCAGGGGCTGTCGTCGAGATGTAGATCATTTGGCGGCCTGCGCGCTGCTGGGGGCGAGATGTTAAAGACCACAGGGATGCGCCGGGGAATCGATTTTCGCCCAATGGCGCATCCCGGCTTTTGACCGTCGATGTGGTGGGCGGGCATGTGTGCCTACTTGCCCTGATCTTCCGCATATGCCAGCATGTCGGCCGCTATTTGAAGGTATCTATCATGTGTCGCAGAGTCGATTGCGAGAAATGAGATGCCGTTCAAATCATCGAACGGAACATAGCGTCCGCTCTCCCAAATCTCGCTGTCATCTTCAAGTTGAAGGGAAAGGCACGAAAACGGCGTGGGGACGTAAGTTAGGGCCGCAACATCGGAATTGCGGGCAAGATGGGAATCGGCGATATCGAGAAACAGAAGATATTCGCCATCTTTCCCAATGGGTAATGCGCCGCTCAAATAAGGTTCGCCATTCGGATGCATCGCATGGATCGCGTCTCCATCTGATGAGCTTGTCATGTCAAGCAGGGCCTCGTAATCAATGTGCCTGTCAAAGACGTCGACTGCTCCCGAGTCGAGTCTGATGAGGCCGGAGATTGCACGGAATGGCATCGACTCGCCAGAGCCGTTGACGCCGAATCGTCAGGGCAAACCAAAATTCCTTTTTCTTCATCAATCTGATGAATTGCACCCTTATTACAGGAATCAATTCTCTCATGGTCGTGCCTTCAATATACGAGCGTCGACGAGCGACAGGACATGAGACTTTATTTTCTTAAACAGGATAATCCTCTCGCCAGATGGCTTACGGGGAGGCGGTAATTTTGCTCGCCATTACCATCGGTGCGGCCCTCCTTCACTGAGGAAAAGGGTTGAATTACATTTCATATTGTAAGCATACAAGGCTTTTTCGATAGAGCCCCACCGTATGTCATCGGTGAGCGGTGGGGGTCAATGGAGAGAGCGGATGTGATGACAATGCTTCAAAACAGGAGAGATGGCAATCTCGTCCAGCGGGTATAATAATTCAATATCGAATTGACCCGACTTGGACCGATCGTCCTGTAAAGGAGTAATCATGGGCAAGGGTATGAGTTTTGTCGCTGGTGTCGCCGTGGGCGCTGCCGCCGGTGCCGTCCTGGGAGTCATGTTCGCCCCGCGTTCCGGTTCCGAGACCCGCGCCATGGCCGCCGATATGGCCAACGACGCATGGGATTCCGCCCGCGATATGTGCGAACAGGGCGTTGACCAGGCTCGTTCCGCCATGGGCGATTTCGGTCCCACCATGGACGCCGCGACCGACGAGCTGCGCGCCAAGGTCGATTTGGCCCGCGAGCGCATGGACCAGTTGCGCGAACAGCTCAACGTCGCCGTCGCCTCCGGCACGGTGACCCCCGCCGCCGACGTGGTGGTGGAAACGGTCGCTCCCGAGGCCCCGCTCGATCCGGTCCAGGCTTAAACTCCAGCCTCCGCGTACATGCTGGCAGGTGATTTCGCGGGGATGAAGCTGTACAAGCTTCCCCCGCAGGACAAGAAACTCAAAAAAGACGGAACGCCGCGCGATCCCAAGAAGATCGGCAAGTTTAGCTGCCCGGTGTTCGCGCCGGACGGAAAGCGGGTCGTCGGCTTCATGCTCAAGATGCCCGACATCGCCGGCATGATCAAGCAGCCCGATCGCTTCGTCGCCTACGATGCGATCGCCGCCGGTGCCGAGGAGCTCGTCGTCAAGGAGGACCGTGCCGCGGTCGACACCCCGGCTGCCAAGCGCCTGGGTATCGATTTGGACGCGTGCCTCATCT
>JAHHSP010000036.1 GCA_020025115.1 Collinsella sp.
CGGCGGCTCCATCTGCATCACCCGCGAGACCAAGGGCATCGGCCGCGGCCAGGCCACCGCGCTGATCGACGTCTGCCGCGCCCGCGAGGAGTACTTCGAGGAGACCGGTGTCTACGTGCCCGTTTGCTCCGACGGCGGCATCGTCTACGACTATCACATGACCCTGGCGCTCGCCATGGGCGCCGACTTCCTCATGCTCGGCCGCTATTTCGCCCGCTTCGACGAGTCCCCGACTTCCCGCGTGAACGTCAACGGCCAGTACATGAAGGAGTACTGGGGCGAGGGCTCCGCGCGTGCCCGCAACTGGCAGCGCTACGACCTGGGCGGCGCCCAGAAGCTCTCCTTCGTCGAGGGCGTCGACTCCTACGTGCCCTACGCCGGCTCCCTCAAGGACGGCGTGAACGGCACCTTGTACAAGGTCAAGTCCACCATGTGCAACTGCGGTGCGCTCTCCATTCCCGAGCTGCAGGAGAAGGCCCGACTCACCCTCGTGTCCGCCACCTCCATCGTCGAGGGCGGCGCCCACGACGTCGTGGTCAAGGATTCCCAGCAGACGGTGAGCTACAACTAGGCTTCGCCGGCCTATAGGGAGCCGGAAATGGGGCCCGCGCGGGAATCGTCCGCGCGGGCCCCGTCGTTGTGATGCGAGGTCCTCAGACCTGTTAAACTCTTGAACATTACCGACGCGGCGCGGCGGGCCTCGAACCGCCCAGAACTCGAACGATAGGAGCCAACCATGTGCGATTGCCATGAGCACGATCACGCCGGGCGCGCGGCGGGGGAGATCCCGGCCTATGATGCGCGGGCCATTGAGGAAAAGTGGATGAACTCCTGGGAGGAGCAGAATCTCTTCGCCGTGGACGCCGATTCCACCAAGCCCAAGAAGTACGTCCTCGAGATGTTCCCATATCCTTCGGGCGACCTGCACATGGGCCATGCCCGCAACTACACCATCGGCGACGCCATGGCCCGTCAGGCCCGCATGCGCGGCTACGACGTGCTGCACCCCATCGGCTTCGACGCCTTCGGCCTCCCCGCCGAGAACGCGGCCATCAAGCACGGCACCCAGGCCGCCGCGTGGACCTATAAGAACATGGACCAGGCGCTCTCCACCATGAAGCGCATGGGCTTCTCCTACGATATGGACCGCCTGGTCAAGACCTGCAGCCCCGACTACTATCGCTGGGGTCAGTGGATTTTCGAGAAGCTGTGGGAGCGCGGTCTGGTCTACCGCAAGAAGAACCCGGTCAACTGGTGTCCCAAGTGCGAGACCGTGCTCGCCAACGAGCAGGTGACCGAGGGTCGCTGCTGGCGCTGCGACTCCGAGGTCGAGAAGCGCGACCTCGAGCAGTGGTACATCAAGATCACCGCGTACGCCCAAGAGCTCCTCGACGACTTGGACAAGCTCCCGGGTTGGCCCGAGCGCGTCAAGCAGATGCAGGCCAACTGGATCGGCCGTTCCGAGGGTGCCGAGGTCGACTTCACCCTGTGCGACGCGGACGGCGAGCCCATTCCCGGCGACGAGGGTAAGATCACCGTCTTCACCACCCGCGCGGACACGCTGTTCGGCAATACGTTCTTCCTGCTCGCCCCCGAGTACAAGGGCCTCATGGACCTGGTCGAGGGCACCGAGTACGAAGCCGGCGTGCGAGAGGTCGTCGAGGGCGCCAAGCACATCTCCGCCGTCGAGCGCGCCCAGGGCACGCTCGAGAAGCACGGCGCCTTCACGGGTCGCTACGTGCTCAATCCCGTCTCGGGTGCCAAGGTCCCCGTGTGGGTGGCCGATTACGTCATCTCCGACTACGGCACCGGCGCCGTCATGGCCGTGCCCTGCGGCGATGCGCGCGATTTCGACTTCGCCAGGAAGTACGACCTGCCCATCGTGCCGATCATCTTGTCCGAGGACGACCCCCTGTACGGGCAGCTCAAGGACGAGCGGGGCACCGTTGTCACCTCGGTCGACTGGGATGAGGCCCTCACCTGCGAGGGCAGGCTCGTGCAGTCCGGCAAATACACGGGTATGGCGGGTGGCAAGCACTCCGAGGGCGAGGCTGCCATCGTGGCCGACCTCGAGGCGGCCGGTACCGGCAAGCGCTCCGTGCAGTACCGCCTGCGTGACTGGCTCATCTCCCGTCAGCGCTACTGGGGCAACCCCATCCCGGCCATCCATTGCGAGCATTGCGGCATCGTCCCCGTGCCCGAGGACCAGCTGCCGGTCATGCTCCCCGAGAACCTCGATCTCACCGCGGGCGAGACGCTCGCCGAGTGCCGCGACTTCTATGAGACGACCTGTCCCGTGTGCGGCGCTCCGGCCCGCCGCGAGACGGACACCATGGACACCTTCATGTGCTCCAGCTGGTACTATCTGCGCTATACCGATCCGCACAACACCGAGCTTCCGTTCTCGCGCGAGGCCGCGAATCGCTTCATGCCCGTCGACAATTACATCGGCGGCATCGAGCATGCGATCCTGCACCTGCTGTACAGCCGCTTCTTCACCAAGGCCCTGCGCGACATGGGCCTGCTCGACGTGGACGAGCCCTTCACAAACCTGCTGTGCCAGGGCATGGTGAAGGACGAGAACGGCGACACCATGTCCAAGTCCAAGGGCAACGTCGTGCCGCCGAGCTCGGTCATCGAGCCCTTCGGCGCCGACACCATGCGCCTGGCGATCCTGTTCATCGCCCCGCCCGAGAAGGATTTCGACTGGGACCCCAAGGCCGTCGAGGGCGCCAACCGCTTTATCAAGCGCGCCTGGCGCATCGTGTGGCAGCTCGCCGAGACCGCGGGGGATGCGGCGGCCCTCGATAAGGGCGGCCTGTCCAAGTCCGCGCTCGAGCTCTACCGCGAGCGCCATCGCACGCTCGCCAAGTGCACCGAGGATTTCGATCGCGGCCAGTTCAACACGGCCATCTCCGCGATGATGGAGCTCGTGAACGCCGCGAGCGCCTATATCAACGCCGTGCCGGCCGCCGAGCGCGACGCCGCGCTCACCGCGCTCGTCGCCTGCGACATCGTTTCCGTCCTGGCGCCGATTTGCCCGTTCGCGTGCGAGGAGCTGTGGCATGCCGCGCTCGGCCGCGAGGGGAGCGTCTACACCGCTCCGTGGCCCGAGTTCGACGTCTCCGAGGCCGCGGCGGACGAGGTCGAGATCGCCGTTCAGGTGCTCGGCAAGATGCGCGCCCGCGTGATGGTTCCGGCTGGGGCCGACGCCGCCGCCATGCAGGCGGCCGCGGAGGCCGCCGTGGCCAAGCACATCGAGGGCAAGACGGTCGTCAAGGCCATCTGCGTCCCGGGCAAACTTGTAAATCTTGTGGTGAAGTAGGCATCCAAAACAGATGGAGCCTTGGCAAAATTGCCCGTTACGCTGGGAACGTGCTATAGTTTCCCTAAATGAAGTTGTCACGTGAAGGGAGTGCGGGTTCGCCCGCGCTCCCTTTTCATGAAAGTGAGGTGTCACATGGTCAAGAGCAAGGTCGAGCAGGACATCATCGATGCCCTGGAGGCGCGTGCCTCCGAGCACGGCATCGACATCGTCGACGTCGAGGTCGTCGGTGCCACCAAGGCCCCGTGCGTGCGCGTGCGTCTGGATAAGCTCGAGGGCGACCCCATCAACCTCGACGAGGTCACCGCCCAGACCGCCTGGGTGTCCGAGACCGTCGAGGCCCTGGATCCCATCTCGAGCGCCTACACGCTCGAGGTCAGCTCCCCGGGTATGAAGCGTCCGCTGCGCCGCCCGTCCGACTTCGCCCGTTTCATCGGCGAGGACGTCGAGCTCACCACCACGGCCATGGAGGGGCGTCGCTCCTACAAGGGCGCCATCACCGCCGCCACCGACACCGATGTGACCATCCAGCCCGAGGACGAGGATGCGGTCACCATTGCATTTGACGACGTGAAGAAGTGCACCTTGAAGCCGGTCTTCGACTTCAAGGCCGCGAAGGAAGGGAACTAACCATGGCAGACGCCGATTTCACCATGATGGAAGCTCTCATGGAGCTGTGCCAGGAGAAGCATATCGACCAGCTCTACCTGCTCGATCGCCTTGAGGCCGCACTTGCCGAGACCTACGCTCGAGTCCTCAAGCTCGATTGGGGCGCGAAGGTCACCATCGACCGCACCACCGGCAAGATCTACGTGTACCGCCTCGAGCCCATCGATGATTCCATGGACGAGGAGGGCAACTTCACCGAGTACGAGGAGATCGACGTCACGCCCAAGGACGTGAGCCGCCTCGCCGCCCAGACCGCCAAGGCCGAGATCAACGCCATCGTGCGCAACGCCGCCCGTGAGCAGATCTACGAGGAGTTCTCCGGTCGCGTGGGCGATATCATCAACGGCACCGTGCTGCAGTCCACGCCCGACTTCACCATCGTGAAGATCCGCGAGGGCGTCGAGGCCGAACTGCCCCACTTCGACCAGCGCCGTTACCCCGATGAGCGCAACGAGCGTCCCGTGGGCGAGCGCTACCTGCACAACCAGCACCTCAAGGCCGTCATCATCGACGTTCGCGACCCCAACTCCACGCTTCCTCCGGTGCGCGGCGAGCACTCGCGCCCGCCGATCGTCATCTCCCGTACCCATTCCGAGCTCATGCGCCGTCTGTTCGAGCAGGAGGTCCCGGAGGTCTATGAGGGCACCGTCGAGCTCAAGTCCATCGCCCGCGAGCCCGGCCAGCGCTCCAAGGTCGCCGTCCACTCCCTGGACGACCGCCTCGACCCGGTCGGCGCCTGCGTCGGCCCCAAGGGAAGCCGCGTCCGCGCCGTCGTCGGAGAGCTGCGCGGCGAGCGCGTCGACGTCATCCTGTGGGACGAGGACCCCGCCTCCTACGTCGCCAACGCCCTGTCTCCGGCCAAGGTGACCCGCGTGCTGATCGACCCTGAGAAGAACTACGCCGGCGTCATCGTTCCCGACGACCAGCTGTCGCTCGCCATCGGCAAGGAGGGCCAGAACGCCCGCCTGGCCGCTCGCCTCACCGGATGGCACATCGATATCAAGAGCGAGACCCTCGCGGCCGACATCCTCAAGAACGTTCCGCTGGCGCCCCAGATGGACGTCGAGGACCTGATCGACGATGAGCCCGCCGACCTCGAGCCCGAGCGCTGCGCGCACGTCGGCGAGGACGGCATTCGCTGTCGCAACCAGGCCCGCCCCGGCTCCCGCTTCTGCGGTGTGCACGATGGCGAGCTCGATGGCGCCGGCGACGATGCCCTGGCCTACGCCGAGGACCTCATCTAGGACCGCGTCCCCACGCACTGATTCTTGTTGATTGAAGATGCGCGCTCCCGCGCGTGAGAGGTAGGTGAAGGATATGGCGAAAGTCCGTATTTCCAGCCTGGCCAAAGAGTTCGGCATGACGTCCAAGGAACTCATGGGCCATCTTGAAGAGATGAAAATCCCGGCTAAGTCCGCGTCGTCCTCCCTCGAGGATGCTTTCGTCGCCATGGTCAAGAAGCAGCTCGCTCCCGTGATCGAGGCCCGTTCGGCCGAGGTCGAGGCGGCCAAGCGCGCCGAGCAGGAGGCCAAGCGCGCCGAGGAGGCCGAGGCCGCCGCCAAGGAGGAGGCCGAGCGCCTCGCCGCCGAGGCCCGCCGCGAGGAGGAGCGTCGCCTGTCCCAGGAGGCGCAGGCCGCCGCCGAGGCCGCCCGTGCCGCCAAGGAGGAGGCCGAGCGCCGCGCCAAGGAGGAGGCCGAGAAGGCCGCCCGTGAGGCCGAGCTCGAGGCCAAGCGCCGCGCCGTTCCCGCGTCCGACTCCGGCATGAGGTTCCGCTCGCTGCTCGACCAGATCGCCGAGCAGGAGGTCGTTCTCAAGGAGAAGAAGGCCGCCGAGGCCGCCAAGCCCGCCTCCGAGCCCCGCTCCGACCGCGGTGGGCGCCGTGGAGGCCGTGGCGGTGCCCAGAACGGCGCCTCCGCCACGGATGCGCCGACCCGCACCCGTCGTCGCAGCTCCGCCCCGGCCGCCAATATGCCCGACAATTTCCCGCCCTCGCCCGATAAGGCCGGCAAGGGCAAGAAGGGCCGCAGGGGTGCCTCGCACGAGAGCCACGAGGGCGAGGACCGTTACGCCCGCATGGCGCGTGAGGCGGAGGAGTACAGCCGCGAGAAGGTTCTGGCCGACGCCCGCGCCGCCGTCGAGGAGGCCTCCCGCGAGTCCTCCGGCCGTCGCAAGAAGCGCAAGGAGAAGCGCCAGGCCGAGGCCGCCGCTGCAGCCGAGGAGCGCAAGATCGAGGAGGCCCTCGCCCAGGGCATCGACCTCGAGGACCTCGACGCCGTCAAGGTCTCCGAGGGCGTGACCGTCGCCGAGCTCGCCGAGATCCTCGAGGTCTCCGCCAATGACATCATCAAGCGCCTGTTCCTGCTGGGCACCCCGCTCACCATGACGCAGACCATGAGCAACGACCTGGTCGAGCTGGTCGCGGACGACCTGGGCCGCCAGGTGCGCATCGTGACGGCCGAGGAGGAGAGCTCCTTCAGCTTCTACGACGCGCCCGAGGACCTCAAGTCCCGTCCGCCCGTGGTCACCGTCATGGGTCACGTCGACCACGGCAAGACCAGCCTGCTCGACGCCATTCGCCACACCAACGTGTGGAGCGGCGAGGCCGGTGGCATCACCCAGCACATCGGCGCCTCCGAGGTCACGATCAACGGCCGTCAGATCACCTTCGTCGACACCCCGGGTCACGAGGCGTTCACCGCGATGCGCGCCCGTGGAGCCAAGATCACGGACGTCGTGGTCCTGGTCGTCGCCGCCGACGACGGCGTCATGCCGCAGACCATCGAGGCCATCAACCACTCCAAGGCCGCCGGAGTGCCGATCATCGTCGCGGTCAACAAGTGCGACAAGCCCGAGGCGAACCCCGATAAGGTTCGCCAGATGCTGACCGAGTACGGCATCATCCCCGAGGAGTGGGGCGGTCAGAACATGTTCGTCAACGTCTCGGCCAAGAAGGGCCAGGGCATCGACGACCTGCTCGAGACCATCCTGCTCCAGGCCGACGTCCTCGAGCTCAAGGCCAATCCGGATACCTTCGCGTCCGGCAACATCATCGAGGCGAAGCTCGATCGCGGCCGCGGCCCCGTCGCCACCCTGCTCGTCACCCGCGGCACCCTGCACGTGGGCGACACCATCGTCGCCGGTCAGAGCTACGGTTCCGTCCGTGCCATGCTCGACCAGCACGGCAACCATAAGGACGAGGCCCGTCCCTCCGACGCCGTCGAGATCTTGGGCCTCAACTCCGTCCCGGCCGCCGGCGACGAGTTCCGTGTCTTCGAGGACGCTCGCGACGCCCGCGACCTCGCCGAGCAGCGAGCCCTCAAAGCCCGCATCGAGGAGCAGAACAAGGTCAAGCACGTCACGCTCGAGACCCTGTTCGACGAGATGAGCCAAAACGAGCTCAAGGAGCTCAACCTGGTCGTCAAGGCCGATGCCCAGGGCACCATCGAGGCGCTCGCCGACTCCATCGGCAAGATGGACCAGTCCGAAGTCCGCATCAACATCATTCACTCTGCCGTCGGTGCCATCTCGGAGACCGACGTCACCCTGGCCATGGCCTCCAACGCCATCATCATCGGCTTCGGCGTCCGCCCGCAGCCGAAGGCCCGCGACGCCGCGGAGCGCGAGAACGTCCAGATCAAGACGTACTCCATCATCTACAAGGCCATCGAGGACATCGATGCCGCCCGCATCGGCATGCTCAAGCCCACGGAGGAGGAGGTCCAGACCGGTTCCGCCGAGGTCCGCGACACCTTCCGCGTTCCCAAGGCCGGCACCATCGCCGGCTGCATGGTCACCGAAGGCGAGATCAGCCGTGACGACAAGGTCCGCGTCGTGCGCGACGGTGTCGTGGTGTTCGACGGCGCCTTTGGCTCCATGCGTCGTTTCAAGGACGACGTCAACGTGGTCAAGAGGGGCTACGAGTGCGGTCTGGGCATTGAGAAGTTCCAGGACATCAAGGTCGGCGACATCCTCGAGGCATACAAGATCGTCGAGGTCGCCCGCACCGAGTAACGACTACTTGCGCGGCCCGCGCCGGGAGGGTGCGGGCCGCCCTCGGCCCCCAGGGCCGCTCGCGCTGCATCTAAGGAGAGAGACATGAAGCAGACCCCGCTGACTCGCCGATTGGGAGAGCAGCTGCGCGAAAAGCTCGGCTACATCCTCCTGTTCGAGATCGCCGACCCGCGTCTCGACCTCGTCACGCTCACCGGCGTCGAGGTCGCGCAGGATCGTTCCTTCGCCCGTGTGTACGTCAGTTGCGACGGTGACCGTTATGAAGAGGTCCTCGAAGCGCTCAACGCCGCCAAGGGCCGCATTCGCAGCCTGCTCGCCCGTGCTCTCGACTGGCGCGTCACGCCCGAGCTGGCGTTCCAGATCGATCGCTCGACCGATGAGGCCGAGGCCATATCGCGCGCTCTCGAGAACGTCCCCGTGACGCTCGCGGTTGAGAAGGACGAGTTCGGTTACCCCCTTGCCGATTCCGAGGGCGAGGATGCGGATTCCGATGGGGAAGATGCCGATGAACAGTAGCACCTCGCCGTGCTCTGGCCGCTCCACCACTCCCGACATGTGGGAGGGCGTCATCGAGTACGTCGAGAACGCTCGGACCATCGCGATCTCAGGCCACACGAATCCCGATGGCGATGCGCTCGGGTCCCTGTTGGGGCTCGGTGCGTCGATCCGAGCCCAGTTCCCCGACAAGAAGGTCGACCTGCTGCTCGCCGATGACGATGCGACCCCTCGCGTCTACCGCTTCCTCGCGGGTGCCGATGAGCTCGAGCCTGCCGCCCGACACGACGAGCGCTATGACGTGTTCATCTCGGTCGATGTGCCCAACCTCGGCCGGCTGGCCGATTCCGCCGCGGTCGCCAAGCGCGCCCACGGCCGCGTGGTCATCGACCACCATCCCACGTGCGAGGAGTTCGGCGACGTGACGGTCCGCGTGACGTCGGCCGCTGCCACGGCGGTTCTCGTCGAGGAGCTGCTCGACGCCGCCGGCTGGCCGTGCACGCCCGACATCGCCACGTGCCTGCTCACCGGCATCGTGACCGACACCGGTAGGTTCCAGTACCAAAACGCGAACCCCTCCGCCTTCGCCTGCGCCTCCCGCCTGGTGGATGCCGGGGCTCAGCCCGCGCGCATCGCGCTCGAGGTGTATCAGAGCCAGCGTCTGGAGTACCTGCATCTCGAATCGATCGTCATGAGCCGTATCGAGGGGCGTGCCGGCGGCCGCGTGGCCTTCAGCTACGCCTACGAGGACGATCTTCGCTCCTGTGGGGTCAAGCCCGCGGAGTGCGACGGCCTGATCGATATCGTCCGTCAGGTTGGCGGCACCGAGCTGTGCCTGTTCCTGCGCGAGGACGAGCCGGGCTCCGTGCGGGGCAATCTGCGCTCCAAAGGCTCCATCGACATCTCCGGCATCGCCGTCGAGCTCGGCGGGGGAGGGCATGCCGCAGCCGCGGGCTTCACGTTCAAGGGGACGGTCGAGCAGGCCGCGCAGATCGTGCTCCCCAAGCTCGAGGCGCTTTTGCAATAGACATTCACGGACGGGGCCGTGTCGTTCGGCCGCCCGGCGATTCGCCCCGCGGCCGGCGGGCCCCTTCCCGCATACATACGAGAGGACAGCATGGGAAAGCGCAAGCCCAGTGAACTGAATCTTCTTCTCGCAATCGACAAGCCCGTGGGCATCACCTCGCATGATGTGGTGTCCAAGGTGCGTCGTGCGCTCAATGAGCGTCGCGTCGGGCATGCGGGCACGCTCGACCCGCTCGCGTCCGGCGTGATGATCGTCGGCGTCGGTCAGGCGACCCGTCTGCTCGGTCGCATCACGCTCGATCGCAAACGGTATCTCTCGCGCATCATGTTCGGAGCCGAGACCGCGACCGATGACGCCGAGGGCGAGGTGACCCGCACGGCCCCCACGAGCGACGACCTGTTGTCTGCGATGTTCGCCAAGCAACTTCTCGCCGATTTCGCGGGGGAGCTCGAGCAGGTTCCGCCGGCGTACTCGGCCATCTCAGTTGACGGCGTGCGCTCCTACAAGCGCGCCCGCGCAGGGGAGGACGTCGAGCTTCCCGCCCGCACGATCGAGGTGTTTTCAGCCGACCTGGTCTCCATCGACGAGGTCGATGGCCATGCCGTGTGGACCGTGTCGTTCGACGTGAGCAAGGGCACCTACATCCGTGCCCTCGCCCGAGATATCGGCCGTGCCGCTGGCAACGCGGCGCATGTCGTCGACCTGAGGAGGACCGCCTCCGGCCCGGTGGGCATTGGGTCGTGCCTCCGCATCGAGGACCTGGATGTCGCTCTCGCCCGTGCGTCCGCCCTGGATCCCGCGGACGTTTTGGGATATCCCACACGCATTTTGACCGACTCGGAGCTCTCCGACGTGCTCAACGGCAAGGTCATCGCCGGCGCCGAGGGCGACGTGGCGGGCAGGGTCGCCCTCGTGCACGCGGGGCACCTGCGCGCCATAGGCCTCACGGAGGGCGGCCGCGTCCGCATGGAGACGGTCTTTCCCCAGGGCGTCGAGGGGGCGCGGAGATGATGTCGGCCGCCGGCCAGACCCGTTGCGCGGGTGCCATGCCCGCCGTGGAGGAACTCGCTGTCGATTTTCTGCGCGCGGGGGTGAGCGGGGAAGGCTCGGTGCTGGGCATCGGCGGCGCCCCCGTCGGCGCGCCGCTTCCGTGCGTCATCGCCATCGGTGCGTTCGACGGCGTGCACCGCGGCCATGTCGACCTGCTCCGCCATGCCATCGATGACGCGCGGGGGCGCGTCATCGATGGCATGGCGGAGCAGGTCGACAT
>JAHHSP010000037.1 GCA_020025115.1 Collinsella sp.
GTTCGGAATGGGACCGGGCGTGCCCCGCACGCAATGGCCGCTGACCGGTGGGCGGGGTTGCCATATCCCACAGATTTGACTGCTCGGTCATGCTCTCTCCAAAATACACGACGGCCGGCGCGAGGCCGGCCTTCAATTGATCTCATCCAGTATACCGAGGCGTCCCGACATATGCGGCCTCGCCCGCACGACCCTTATGCACCCACGCAATTCACGTCATAGGGCGTGGTCTGGTACACGTAGTAGTTGAGCCAGTTGGTATAGAGCAGCTGACCCTGGGCGCGCCAGGAGCACAATGGCTCGCGAGCGGGGTCGTCGTTGGGGAAATAGTTCACCGGCACCTCGGGATCGATTCCGGCGCGGACGTCGCGCTCGTATTCGAGGCGCAGCGTGTCGGCATCGTACTCGGGGTGGCCGAACACGAAGAACCGGCGGCTGTCCACGCTCTTCACCAGATAGAGGCCGGCCTCATCGGAGCTCGCGATGACCTCGAGCCCGGGATGTGCGCGGACGGCGGCCTCGTCCACGCCGGTATAGCGCGAATGAACGGCAAAAAAGCGATCGTCCAAACCGCGCACGAGCGGTGAACTCGGCTTTTCGATGCGGTGAGCGTACACGCCCGAGAGCTTGGCCGGCAGCGCGTGCTTGTCGATGCCGTAATGATGGAACAGGCCCGCTTGCGCGCCCCAGCAGATATGCAGCGTGGAGTGCACGTTGGTGGTGGACCAGTCCATGATGTCCACCAGTTCATCCCAGTAGTCGACGTCGGAAAAATCAAGCTGCTCAACCGGGGCGCCCGTGATGATGAGGCCGTCGAATCGCTCGTCGCGAACCTCGTCGAACGTGCGATAGAACTCCCGCAGGTGCTCGACGGAAACGTGCTTGGACTCATGGCTGCACGTGCGCAGCAGCTCGACCTCGACCTGCAGCGGCGTGTTCGAGAGCTTGCGCATGATCTGCGTCTCGGTGGCGATCTTGGTGGGCATGAGGTTCAAGATGAGCACGCGCAACGGTCGGATGTCCTGGTGCAGGGCTCGAAACTCGGTCATGACGAAGATGTTCTCGCCCTCGAGAGCCGCGGTGGCGGGGAGGGCGTCGGGGATGCGAATGGGCATAGGAATCTCCTTTATCGCGGTCATCCCATGGTACGACAAACCATGCCCGCGCGACGAGGGCATCATGGCGGGGATGGGCATGCTCCGAAAGCTCCGGCCGCGGCGAGAACTACGATCCCGATAAACTAGAGCTGCTCGAGACGACCGACATAGCCCTCCTTCGATCCTCGCACATCAACTCTGCCGTCAAAGACGGACTGACGGTGCCATTCGAATATACCGAGACCTACTACGACAGCAACATGTTCTCCTTCACGGCCCAAAATCCCCAAGCAACCGCTACGCCCCAATGGCAATGACGGAAAACGCGCCTCGTTTGCCTCCGCAGTTCGGACGGCCCCCTATCGAGCCCCCGCCTCGTAGTCGGCGATGACCGCGAGAAACGCCGCTCCGTATGCATCGGCTTTCTTCTCGCCTATACCGCTCACCTCGAGCAGCCCCTCACGCGTGGAGGGGCGCTTGCGGCACATGCCACGCAAGGTCGCATCCGAGCAGATGATATACGCGGGGACCTGATGCTCCTCCGCGAGCTCCCGGCGCAGATCCCGTAACTCCTCGAACAGCTCCGCGTCATCTCCCACGCGCGGACGCGCATCCAACGCGGCCTCCTCGCGCACCAGGTCGACCGCGCGCCGCGCCCGAGAGGCCGAACGGCTCTTCGACGCACGTTTCTTCACGGTGAAAGCAAACTCGTCCGACTTGTACGGGTCCAGGGCCTCGTCCGCACGTGGGCCGAGCCCCACCACGGGGAAACGCCCTTGCGACTGTGCCAGATACCCCCGGCCCACCAGCTGGTCCAAGACCTCCTTGACGCGCTTGAGGGGGACCGAGGACGCCGATCCGTACCCCGGTGCGCCGGACAGGCCGAATTGGCGCACTTTCTCGGTATTCGCCCCATGCAGCGCATCGGCGACGAGCGCCTTGCCAAACCGCCCGCCCGTGGCGGCGACCAGATGCAGGGCCGAGGATGCCACAGCCGTCACATCCTCCACCTCGTAGCGTGTCAGGCAGTTTGAGCAGTTGCCGCAGCCCTCCCCCGTCGCCGATCCGGAGGACTCGATCCCGAGCATCCCCTCATCCCCGAAGTAGCGCAGGATGTAGGCACGCAGGCAACCTGTCGTCTGGCAATAGCCCTCCATCTGCGCGAGCAGGCGATACCGGTTCTGGCGGGCAAAGGCGCGCTCCTCCGGGTTCAGCGCGTCCTCGGGCACGTCCTTCTCGATGAAAAAACGGCGCAAGCTGAAATCGTGGCCATTCCACAGCAGATGGCACGCAGCCGGGTCCCCGTCGCGTCCGGCTCGTCCTGCCTCCTGGTAGTAGGCCTCTATGCTCTCCGGAACGTTGTTGTGGATCACATAGCGCACGTTCGGCTTGTCGATGCCCATGCCGAACGCGTTCGTCGCCACCATGAGCGGCGCGGCGTCGGCGATGAACGCGGACTGCTCGGCGGCGCGATCCTGCTGGCACATGCCCGCGTGATACCGCGCGACGCGGATCTTCTGCGGACCCAAGACGCGCCCCAACTCGTCGGCGAGCTCGTCCACCGCCTTGCGCGTGGCGCAATACACGATTCCGCTCTCGTCCTTATGGGCGAGGGCATAGTCCCGAATCCACGACGACTTGGCCTTGTCGCCCATCTCCTCGACGTTGAACGAGAGGTTGGCGCGGTCAAAGCCCGTCACCACCGATCGAGGCGACCGCAGACGCAGCATTTCCGCAATGTCCTCCCGCACGCGGCCCGTGGCCGTCGCCGTGAACGCCGCCACCACCGGGCGTTGCGGCAGGTCGTCGATAAAATCGGCGATACCCAGGTAGGACGGGCGGAAATCCTGTCCCCATTGGGAGACGCAGTGCGCTTCGTCCACCGCGATCAAGGGCAGGCCGAGCCCATCGGGACCCGCCAAGCTCCGCGCGAACTCGATGAATCGAGGATCGGACAGGCGCTCGGGCGCCACGTACATGATCTGGTACCAGCCCTCCAGGGCCCGCTTGAGCACCGTGTTCTGCTGAGCGGGCGTGAGCGACGAGTTGAGATAGCTCGGCCGGGCGCCGATCTCCTTGAGTGCGCGGACCTGGTCCCCCATGAGCGAGACGAGCGGCGAGATCACCAAGGTGAGGCCCCGGAGCATGAGGGCCGGCACCTGATAGCAGATGGATTTTCCCGCACCCGTGGGCATGACCCCCAACGCGTCCTCGCCGGAGAGGACGGCAGAAACCATCCGCTCCTGGCCGGGGCGGAACGAATCATATCCAAAGTACTGTTTGAGTGTCTGCCGCGCCCCGTCTATCACACGCCCGCCTTTCCCTCTCATCGTGCATACCGATGATAGCCGTTCATCCCGGCCAAGTGACGCCGGCCGCCGACGGACCGACCAGCCACAAGGGAGCACGGGGATCGACGGGTGCGGGCGATGCGCCGCCATGTCCTCGCCGCGGTCGCGCAGCATGATACAATCGGCCCACACTTTTATTCAATTCCCACCTGTAAGGAGCGGCTGTGGCAAACACCGTCGACGCACTCACCGACCGCGCGCTCGAACTTGCGCGCCTCACGATCGTCCGCCGCATTATCACCGCGGTCGCCGTCACGGTCTCCGCACTCATCCAGACATTCCTCATCCAGGCATTCGTCCAACCTGCCGACCTGCTCCCGAGCGGCTTCACGGGCGTGGCCGTCCTCGTCGACCGCATCACCGCGCTCGGCGGCGTGCGCATCGACACCTCGCTCGGCATGCTCGCGCTCAACATCCCCGTCGCCGCCATGTGCTGGAGCGGCATCAGCCGCCGCTTCGTGCTGTTCTCCATGGCACAGGTCGCCCTGTCCTCGCTGTTCCTGAACGTCTTCGACTTCGCGCCGTTTTTGGGCGACAAGATCATGCTCATCATCTTCGGCGGCGTGGTCTCGGGCCTATCCATCGCCATCGCCCTCAAGGCCGGTGCCTCCACAGGCGGCACCGACTTCATCGCCCTGTGGGTTTCCAATCACACGGGCAAGACCATCTGGGGGGTCATCTTCGCGTTCAATTGCCTCATCCTGGTCATCTTCGGCCAGATGTTCGGCTGGGACAACGCCGCGTACTCCATCGTGTTTCAGTTCATCTCGACCAAGACGATCGACAGCTTCTACCGGCGTTACGACCGCGTGACGCTGCAGATCACGACGCGTTTGGCGGATGAGGTCATGACCGCCTACGTCAACCACTTCCAGCATGGCATCAGCTGCGCCGAAGTCGTCGGCGGATACAGTCGAGACAGGATGTATCTGCTGCACACCGTCGTATCGACCTACGAGAGCCAGGACATCATCAAGCTCGTGTGCGACATCGACCCCGGAGCCGTGATCAATGTGTTCCATACGCTCAACTTCGTGGGCGGATGGTGGGGCGGCCACGTGGACGAACCCCTGCCGACCGCGGTGCCCGACCCGGACAAGCCCGCCCGCCTGCTCTCCAAGCAGGCCCGCCGCCACGAGCAATCCGGCTTGCAGCAAGACGATGGCCGCTAGCGGCACATCGCCTCGCGAAAAGCCGATGCGAATTTGACGCAACGCGAGGGCCGCCCCCGGCGATGGAAGCACGACCATCGCCGGGGGCGGCCCTTTTGAGCATGGCTCGATCTGGGCCCGTCCCCCAAATGAGACGCTTAATCGTCGTCGCCGGAGGGACCGAGCTGGGAGAGGATATCCAGCGCCGCCTGAACGGGACCGACGCCACCGTTGGAAACGTCTGCGTTGATACCGCGCCCGATGCCGCTGCCGTTGCCCGCCCCGACCTTGTACGGAACCGTGAACTTGCGCGTCTTGGGAAACGCGACGGCGCCCAACTTGGTACGCAGCTCGAACGCGACCTCCTTGGGCACGTCGACACCCTGGTACGTGAGCTTGCCCGCAACGAGCGAGATGCCCTCGAGCCCGAGCCTGTCGGCGCGGATACGGATGCGCGCGCGGTCGAACAGGTTCCGTGCGGCCTCGGGCAGGGCCCCGAACGCCTCCTCGCACTCCTGCTGCAACGCATCCACCTGGTCAAGCATGTCGGCGGCCGCGAGCTTTCGATACACCAGCACACGGCGGTCAACCGCCGGAACGTACTCCTCCGCCAGGAAGAAGTCGGCGGGCAGGTTGATGGCGACACCCGCCTGCTCCACCTCGGCATCGCCCTCGCCGCGCGCCTCAGCCACGGCCTGTCCGAGCATCTGCGTGAACAGGTCGAAGCCCACGCTCGAAAGATTGCCGTGCTGCTCGGCGCCGACGAGCGAGCCCGCGCCGCGAATCTCCAGGTCGCGCATGGCGATGCGCATGCCGCTGCCCAGGTCCTGGAACTCGGAGAGGGCGGTGAGGCGCGCCGTTGCCTCCTCGGTGAGCGGCAACTCGCCCGGAAACATGAAGTACGCGTACGCCTGCGTTGCCGAACGGCCAACGCGGCCTTTGAGCTGATAGAGCTGGGCCAAGCCCAAGCGCTGCGAATCCTCGATGATGAGCGTGTTCGCACTTGAGTTGTCGATGCCGCTCTCCACGATAGTGGTGGCGATGAGCACGTCGATCTTTTTAGTGGCGAACTGCACCATCACATCCTCGACCTCACGAGGGCTCATCTTGCCGTGCGCCACCCCGATGCGCGCCTCGGGCGCCGCCTCGAGCACGCGCTCCACGGCGTCGTCGATGGTCTTCACGCGGTTTGACACGTAGTAGATCTGGCCGCCGCGCCCGATCTCCAAACGGATGGCCGCGCTCACCACATCCGGGTCGTACTCTCCCACATGCACCGCGACCGGGCGACGCCCGGTGGGCGGCGTGGTGATGAGGCTCATGTCGCGCACCCCGCTCATGGCCATCTGCATGGTGCGCGGGATGGGCGTCGCGGAAAGCGTGAGCACATCGATCTGCTCTCGCATGTTCTTGAGCTGCTCCTTGTGCTGGACGCCAAAGCGCTGCTCCTCGTCGATGATGACCAAACCGAGCTCATGCGGATTCACATCGGCTGAGAGCAGGCGATGCGTGCCGATAAGCACGTCGACCTTCCCCTCCGCGAACGCGGCCAGCGCACGTCGCTGTTGCGCGAGCGTGCGGAAACGCGAGAGCACCTCGACCTCCACGCCAAAGGGCGCAAAGCGCTCGAAGAACGTCTCGTAATGCTGCTGGGCGAGGATCGTCGTGGGGCACAAGACCATGACCTGGCGCCCACCGTCGACGCACTTGAATGCGGCGCGCAGGGCGACTTCGGTCTTTCCAAAGCCCACGTCGCCGCAAAGCAGGCGGTCCATGGGCTTGACCGATTCCATGTCGGATTTGATGTCGGCGATGGCATCGAGCTGGTCGCGCGTCTCGTCGTACGGGAAGCTCTCCTCCATCTCGATTTGACTGGCGCTGTCCGGTCCAAAGGCAAAGCCCGTGATGGAGCTGCGTCGGGTGTACAAATCGACCAAGTCGAACGCCAGCTTCTTGGCGCTCTTGCGGGCCTTGGTGGTGGCACGGCTCCAATCGGCGGTGTTGAGACGCGTGAGACGCGGATTGTCGCCGTCGGGACCAACGTAGCGCGTGATGCGATCGACCTGCTCGAGCGGCACGTACAGCTTGTCGCCGCCCGCATACTCCAGCATGAAGTAATCGCGCTCCTTGCCGCCCACCTCCTGACGAACGATCTCGGAGAACAATGCGATGCCATGTGTGGCGTGAACCACGTAATCACCCGGTTTGAACGGGAACGTCACCTCGGTGATGTCCACACGGCGGCGTGAACGGCCGCGCTTGCCGTTCATGCGCGAATTGAGGTCGGCCAAGCTGAACACGGCCAAATGCGCCGAAGGCACCACCACGCCGGAAGGAATGGGGATATCGACGAAGGTCACGCGGCCGCGCGTGATGGTGGGCACGGCGACGGCGCCCTCCTCGAGGCCGCGCGCGTTGAGCGCATCGACATCGCGCTTGAGCAGGGAGACGGTCACGTCGGACCCCACACGGCCCGCGTTTTCCGGAGCCACCTGCAGCGATTCCTCAAACGGGATGGAGCTATCGGTGAACGAGAGCTCCATCGACTCGCGCGCGCCGCGATCGGGAATGGCGAACACGCAGGCATAGCGGTTGTTCACCACTTCCTGGATACGGCTGACAAATCGATTGTCCGAGCCCGCCAATGCCGGCTGCTCGATCTTGAGTTCGGCTGTGACTTGGCCGCCGGCGCGGATGAGGCTCACGTAATTCAGGCGCTGCTGCCGCCCGAAATCAAGTTCCTGGGGACGAACGTAAAGGCCGTCCAGCCGCGTGACCTTAGCATCGGCGGCGCGACGTTCGAGGTCCTCGTACGCCCTCGAGCAGTCATCGAACAGGGAACGCGGCTCGGAGAGAATCACGAGCGCATCGCGATGCACGTGCGCGAGCGGGCTCACCGTGCCGCCGTACATGAGCGGCAAAAACCGCTCGAGCTCGGGCGTGACCACGCGCGCCTGCACGAGCTCGAGCAACGCCGCGAGCTCCGTGTCGTTCTGCGCGGGAAGGTAAAGCGCCTCCGAGATGCGCCTCACCGCATCCTCGGTGAGCGCGAGCTCGCGGACGGGGCTTATCTCGACCGACTCCTCATCGCCAATCGTCTGGCCGGTCGATGCCACCATGAGGCGGATGCGGTCGATCTCGTCGCCGAAGAACTCGATGCGCACCGGGGCCGTGGACTGAGCGGCCCAGATTTCGACGGTGTCGCCCTGCACGCGGAACACGCCCGGCGTATCCGCCGCATCGGCGCGCGTGTACCCCATGCCGACCAGGCGCTCGGGCACCTGCTCGAAAGCAATCTCCTCCCCCACCGAGAAGACGGTCGATTCCCAATAGCGACTCTCGAGCGGAGGGACGCAGCGCAGCAGCGAACGCGCCGAGGCGACCATGATAAACGATTCGCCCTGGGCGATCCGCGACATGGCGGCGCAGCGGGCGGCGACCACCGCATCGTCTGGCTCGGTGTTCTTCCAGGGATAATCCTTACGCTCGGGAAAACGGGCCACGCGCTCGGCGCCCACATACGCCGCGAGCGCACGAGCGGACCGGTCCGCCGCATCCTCCCCCGAGACGATGTAGACCGTGGGGCGCGGGGCGCGGGCGAACTGAGCCGCCACCGCAAGGGTGCGGCCGGATTGGGAAATCGCAAGCGTGGCGTCCTCGCCGGCGGCAAGGGCCGACTCGATGTCCTGCAGTGCTTCTGCGGTGTAGAGTTGCGCGGCTATGCGGTGAATAAGCATGGGGGTGCCTCTCCAAAAATCTCAATAAGCTATCCCAGTTTGGCACTTGGGCAGATGTCTGCCAGCGGGCACGCGCCGCACAGGGGTTTACGAGCGTCGCAGATCTCACGTCCCAACATGATCCACTGATGGTTCACGTCGTTCCAGTACTCGCGCGGCAAGATCTTGAGCAGGTCCTGCTCGGTTTTGAGCGGTTCTTTCTCATGGGTCTTGGGTGAGAGCCTGAGGCGGTGCGCGATGCGATTCACATGGGTGTCCACCGCGATGCCATCGACAATCCCATAACCGACGTTCAGCACGATGTTAGCCGTCTTGCGGCCCACACCTGGAAGTTTGACGAGCTCCTTCATCTCGTTGGGGACCACGCCGCCGTAATCGGCAACGATCATCTGGGCGCACGCGATGCAGTGCCTGGCCTTGGTCTTGTAGAAGCCGAGCGACTTGATGACGTCGGATACTTCCTCGTATGTCGCCCCGGCCATCTGCTCGGGCGTGGGCCAACGGTGAAACAATTCGGGTGTCACCTTGTTAACCTGGGCATCTGTCGTCTGCGCCGAGAGCAGGACGGCGATGACCAACCGGACCGGCGTTTCGTGATCCAAGAAGCACTCGACCGGGCCGTAGCGCTCATTGAGCCTACGACACGCCTCGATCGCGCGGCTGCGCTTGGCCGCATTCGTCTCGCGTGGCATGGTTGTACACGCTCCTTGCCTACTCTTCGTCGCCTGCAACGTCGCTGGGCACATCCGAGATCTCGAGCAACTCGGCTGCCTGGGCGTCATCTTCCAGCGCGGTGACACTCTTGAGCTTTCGCTCTATCACATTCGTGCGGGTGTTGATGATGCCGTCGACGGTTTTACCCGCCGTCTCGATCTGCCGGAGCGCACGGCGCAACTCCGCCTGATATTTAGGGAACTCGGCTTTCACGGCACTCAAGACCCGTTGGATCTCATCGGCCCTGCGCTGGAAGGCAAAGGTCTGGTAGCTCATCTGCAGGCTGTTCAAGATGACGGCCATGGTCGAGGGGCCCGCGATGTTCACCTGATAGTCGCGCTGCAGGCACTCGATAAGGCCGGGGCGGTCGACCACCTCGGCGTACAATCCCTCGAACGGCAGGAACATGATTGCGAAATTCGTGGTCTCCGGAACACTCAGGTACTTGGAGGAAATCTCTTTTGCCTCGGCTTTGATCACCTGCTCGAGGGCTCGGCGCGCAGCCGCCACGCCCTCCGCATCGCCCGCCTCGATGGCGTCGCGCAGGTGCTCGTAGGTGTCCCCGGGAAACTTCGAGTCGATGGGCAGCCAAATGGGATCGCCGCCCTCGACGGGCAGCTTGACCGCAAACTCCACGCGCTCCGTGCTGCCCGGCTTCGTGGCCACGTTTTCGGCGTATTGTTCCGCCGACAGTATGTCGCGCAAGATCGCGCCGAGCTGGACCTCGCCCAGGATACCGCGCGTCTTCACGTTCGAGAGCACGCGCTTGAGGTCGCCGACGCCCGAGGCGATGTTCTGCATATCGCCAAGACCGCGATACACCGCCTCGAGTTGATTGCTCACCTGCTTGAACGAGGCTCCCAGACGATCGTTGAGGGTGGTGGCGAGCTTCTCGTCCACCGTGGCTCTGATGGCTTCGAGCTTGAGCTCGTTATCCCGGCGAATGGCACCGAGCTGCACGTCGACGGTCTCGCGAACCTTATCCAAGCGCTGCTCCACCGCCCCGCGGTTTTGCTCGAGGTTCTGCGCGATCTCGCGGCGCGCCCCATCGGCCTTGGCACTCGCCTGGTCGAGCGCGCGCATCTGCGCGTCGAAATGCTGCTGTTCGATAATCGAGGTGCCAGCCGCCTGGTTAAGCGCCGCATGCGTCGTCGTGAGCACCTGGGAGAGCATGGATTGCACGGAGGCGAGCGCCTCATTCGCACGCGCCGCCTGCTCGCTCGCCTCGTCCGCGAGCTCACGGCCGCGCTCGAACTCGCGACGCGCACGCAGCTGCATCGCAAGCGCCGCGGCCGCGCACACCGCAGCCACAACGGAAGCCAATACCGCAACCAATTCCATGCCATCGCCCTCACTCAAACGGCCAGATGCCCCACGAGGCACCGACCGACCTGATACCCTCCCAGACCATCTTAAAGCAGTCGGAGAGCGCCTCCACGACTTTCTCGGGGCTGGCCCCGCTCAATACGAAAGTCAGCGCGTAGGAGGCGATAAACACGGCCAGAAGGAGAACCGGCACGGCCAGGATGAGCGCGAGGGTCCGAAGCACGGTCAACGCCAAGCGCCTGCGAGCTCGCGCGCGATCGAAGGCAAGCTCCGCCCGATACTCCTCATAAGCGACAGGGCAAGGTGGGTCATCCAAGGCGGCACCAGGCCCCTGGGCTCCAAAAGATTTCCGTTGCTCGATAAAAAGGTCCATGCAAAGCCCTCCTCCTTAGGAAG
>JAHHSP010000038.1 GCA_020025115.1 Collinsella sp.
GCCTACATCACCTGCGTCGACGACCTCCAGAAGATGGTCGACGCCGGCCTCAAGAAGGTCTCCCTGCGCGCCCTGCTGACCTGCCGTTCCAAGTACGGTGTCTGCCAGAAGTGCTACGGTTGGGACCTGTCCACCCGTCGCCCGGTCGCTATCGGCACCGCTGTCGGCATCATCGCCGCCCAGTCCATCGGCGAGCCCGGCACCCAGCTTACGATGCGTACGATTCACTCCGGCGGCGTCGCTGGCGTTGCGGACATCACCCAGGGTCTGCCGACCGTTTCCCGTATGTTCGACATCGTCGGCAACGTCAACGAGAAGATTCTCGGCCGCGAGGCCGATCTGGCCCCGTTCTCCGGACATCTCGCCATCAAGCCCGAGAAGTCCGAGTACGTGCTCACGCTCACCGACGCGGACGATCCGAGCCGCATCCTGGACGAGAAGCGCGTCCCCGCCGCCGTCCAGTTCATGCCCGGCATCGAGGATGGCTGCGAGGTCCGCGCGGGTGACCAGATCACCAAGGGCTTCGTCAACTTCCGCAACCTGCGCCAGCTGACCGACATCGAGTCCACGATGCACACGTTCGTCGAGAACGTGAAAGAGGTCTACAACTCCCAGGGCGTCGACCTCAACGACAAGCACATCGAGGTCATGGCTCGCCAGATGCTGCGCCGCGTCCAGATCACCAACCCCGGCGATTCCAAGTACTTGCTCGGTCAGTACGTCGATCGTTATGAGTTCGCCGACGAGGTCGAGCGCGTGGCTCGCGAGGGGCTCAACCCGCCTGCGGCCGAGCCCGCGATCCTGGGTACTCTCAAGGTCGCCTCCTCGATCGACTCCTGGCTGTCCTCCGCGTCGTTCATCCGCACCGCGGGCGTCCTCACCGAGGCCGCCATCGAGGGTAAGGTCGACCACCTGCTCGATCTCAAGTCCAACGTCATCGTGGGCAAGAAGATCCCGGCTGGCACCGGCCTCAAGCCGTATGCCAAGGCTGGAATGACCTACCGCACCGAGGAGGGCTACGTCCCGGTGGACAACCCGTCCTCCCCGCACGCCAAGGTGCTGCCCGAGTGGGCCCCGGAGGAGCTCAAGGAGCTCGACACCGTGCTGCCCCAGCAGCTTGATTTCGGTGGCGGTGACTTCTCGGCCGACGGCGGTCACATCACCCGCAACGGCCGTACCATCTCCGCCGAGGATGCTCGCCTGTATCTCTTCGACGACCTGGGCGTGTCCCAGCGCTGGACCAACAAGTTCAGCGAAGTCGGCATCGAGGTCGTCGGCGACCTGGTGGGCAAGTCCGAGGAGGACCTGCTCCGCATCGACGGCATCGGCGCCAAGGCCATCGAGGAGCTCCGCGACGGTCTGGAGGAGCACAACCTTCTCTACATCCTCGAGAACACCGAGGACGTCGCCGACGAGGAAGACCTCTCTCAGCTGCTGCAGATGGTCTTCTCCCCGGACGGCCCCGATGACATCCTGCTCGGTACGAGCGCTCCGCGCCACCACCTCGACACCGATGAGGAGATGATCGGCGCCCCGGCTCAGTCCAAGGATGGCAACGGCGTGATTAACGAGGATATGGCTTCGCTTGACGAGCTGCTGAACAAGCTCGTCGACACCGATGAGGTCTACCCCGAGGAGCTGGAGGACTAGCTCTCCAGCACCGCTGCGATCTCTCGATACATGGCGATCGCGCCTAATGAGCCCGTCTTTCCCGAAAGGGGAGGGCGGGCTTTTTGTTTTATGGAGACTCTACGGAATATGCTCCAAAATAGGTAACGCCCGGACGCGTGGTCTGTTGACCGTGCAGGTACGCGCGCGTATCATAGCGACCTGCGTGTTTTGTGGGCGGATGCTGACGCCCCTTAATATGCCGTTGCACATGGAATGGAAGCTGGATATTTCGAGAAGGAGTACGCTTTGCCTACTATCAACCAGCTGGTTCGCCAGGGCCGTCGTTCGGTCCCCAAGAAGTCCAAGAACGCCGCTCTCAAGAGCAACTCTCAGAAGCGCGGTGTGTGCACCCGCGTGTTCACCACCTCCCCTAAGAAGCCGAACTCCGCTCTTCGCAAGGTCGCCCGTGTGCGCCTCGTGAACGGCATCGAGGTCACTGCTTATATCCCCGGTGAGGGTCACAACCTGCAGGAGCACTCCATCGTGCTCGTCCGCGGCGGCCGTGTTCGCGACCTGCCCGGTGTGCGTTACCACATCATTCGCGGCTGCTATGACTGCGCCCCGGTTGCCAACCGCAAGCAGGCTCGTTCCCACTACGGTGCCAAGCGCCCGAAGTAGTCTTGCGAGTAGACCCGATCATATTCAGATAGAGGAGATATAACATGCCGCGTCGTGCAGCTAAGAATCACCGCCGCGAGGTTCAGCCTGATGCTGTCTACAACAACCGCCTCGTGACGCAGCTCATCAACAAGGTCCTTCTTGATGGCAAGAAGGCCACCGCTGAGCGCATCGTTTACACCGCCTTCGACATGGTTGCCGAGAAGACCGGCGAGGACGCCCTCTCCGTCTTCAAGAAGGCCATGGACAACATCAAGCCCACGCTCGAGGTCAAGCCCAAGCGCGTCGGTGGCGCTACTTACCAGGTCCCCATGGAGGTCAACGCCCGTCGTTCCACCCAGCTGGGCATCCGCTGGATGGTCAACTTCTCCCGCGCTCGCAAGGAGAAGACCATGGCCGAGCGTCTGGCCGCCGAGATCCTCGATGCCTCCAACGGCGTCGGCGCTTCCGTGAAGAAGCGCGAGGACGTCTTCAAGATGGCCGAGGCCAACCGCGCGTTCTCTCACTACCGCTGGTAATTCAGGGAAGGGACTTCAGTCATGGCTAAGCCCAAGTACAAGCTTTCCGAGACCCGTAACATCGGCATCATGGCCCACATCGATGCCGGCAAGACCACCACGACCGAGCGCATTCTTTACTACACCGGTAAGAAGCACAAGATCGGTGAGACCCATGAGGGCGCTGCCACCATGGACTGGATGGTTCAGGAGCAGGAGCGCGGCGTTACCATTCAGTCCGCCGCCACCACCTGCTTCTGGCCCAAGGACGGTAAGAACTACCGCGTCCAGATCATCGACACCCCCGGTCACGTTGACTTCACCGCCGAGGTCGAGCGCTCCTTGCGCGTTCTCGACGGTGCCGTCGCTGTGTTCGACGCCGTCGCCGGCGTTCAGCCGCAGTCTGAGACCGTTTGGCGTCAGGCTCGCAACTTCAACGTCCCCCGCATCGCGTTCATCAACAAGTATGACCGTGTGGGTGCCGACTTCTTCCATGCCATCGACACCATGAAGGAGCGCCTGAGCGCCAACGCCGTTGCCGTTCAGGTCCCGATGGGTGCTGAGGACAACTTCTGGGGCGTCATCGACCTCGTCACCATGACCGCGTGGGACTTCAAGCCGGATGACAAGGGCATGACCTACCCCGAGGCCATGGCCGAGATTCCGGCCGAGTTCGCCGAGATCGCCGACGAGAAGCGCGCCGAGCTGCTCGACGCCGCCGCCACCTATGACGACGAGCTCATGATGATGGTCCTCGAGGACGAGGAGATCCCCGTGGACATGCTCAAGGCCGCTATCCGCAAGGGTACCTTGGCCAACGAGCTCAACCCGGTTCTCGTGGGTTCCGCCTACAAGAACAAGGGTGTCCAGGAGCTGCTCGACGCCGTCGTCGACTACCTGCCTTCCCCGCTCGATGTTCCCGCCGTCGAGGGCACCAACCCCAAGACCGGCGCCGTCGAGACCCGTGAGGCTTCCGCCGACGAGCCCTTCTCCGCCCTGGCCTTCAAGATCGCTACCGACCCGTTCGTCGGTAAGCTCTCCTTCTTCCGCGTGTACTCCGGTCATGTGGACGCCGGTTCCTACGTGGTCAATGCCACCAACGGCAACCGCGAGCGCTTCGGCCGCATCCTCGAGATGAACGCCAACGACCGCGTCGACGTCGACGGTGCTTCCGCTGGCGACATCCTCGCCGCCGTGGGTCTCAAGAACACCACCACCGGTGACACCCTGTGCGAGGAGGGCAAGGAGATCATCCTCGAGCAGATCGAGTTCGCCAAGCCCGTTATCGACATCGCCATCGAGCCCAAGACCAAGGCCGAGCAGGACAAGATGTCCATCGCCCTGACCAAGCTCGCCGAGGAGGACCCGACCTTCCAGGTGTCCACCAACCACGAGACCGGTCAGACCATCATCGCCGGCATGGGCGAGCTTCACCTCGAGATTATCGTCGACCGTCTCCTCCGCGAGTTCAAGGTTGAGGCTAACGTCGGTAAGCCCCAGGTCGCCTATCGTGAGGCCCCGGGCCACGACGTCGAGAAGGCTGAGGGCAAGTTCGTCCGTCAGTCCGGTGGTCGCGGTCAGTACGGTCACGCCGTCATTAAGCTCGAGAAGATGGAAGAGGGCTTCGGCTACGAGTTCGTCAACGCCATCGTCGGCGGCGTCGTTCCCAAGGAGTACATCCCGTCCATCGACAAGGGTATCCAGGAGGCGCTCAACACCGGCGTCATCTCCGGCTACCCGGTCGTCGACGTCAAGGTCACCCTGTTCGACGGTTCTTACCACGAGGTCGACTCCTCCGAGGCTGCATTCAAGATCGCCGGCTCCATGGCAATCAAGGATGCCCTGAGGAAGTCCGACCCGATCCTCCTCGAGCCCTGCATGGCCGTCGAGGTCGAGACTCCCGAGCAGTACATGGGCGACGTCATGGGCAACCTGTCCGGCCGTCGCGGTAAGATCGAGGGTATGGACGACCGCGCTGGCAGCAAGGTCATCCGCGCCAAGGTCCCGCTGGGCGAGATGTTCGGTTACGCTACCGACCTTCGTTCCCAGACCCAGGGCCGCGCTTCCTACACCATGCAGTTCGACTCTTACGAGCCGGCTCCCAAGTCCATTGTGGATGAGGTCATGGCCAAGAACGGCACCAACTAAGGTCTGTCGCCTGTACTTGTAAACACACCGCGAGGCCGCCCTCGCTATCCATTGTTGGAGGTTAAGTTGTCCAGCCAGAAGATCAGGATCCGCCTGAAGGGCTATGATCACGAGGTCGTGGATCAGTCCGCCAAGCTCATCGTCGACACCGCCCAGAAGACCGGTGCGCGCGTTTCCGGCCCCATTCCGCTGCCGACCGAGCGCAACCTGTACACCGTCATCCGCTCTCCTCACGTGAACAAGGACTCCCGTGAGCAGTTCGAGATGCGCACCCACAAGCGTCTGATCGATATCCTCGACCCCACGCCTGGCACCGTCGACTCTCTCATGCGTCTCGACCTGCCTGCCGGCGTCGATATCGAGATCAAGCTCTAAATCTCGCTTGACCCGCATCCATGTATAAATGGCCGTCACTCGCAAGGGTGGCGGCCATTTATGATTTGTACGCTCCGCTGGTTTTCTGCGCGACGCCGGCATTCATGCCTGGTGGATGCCGGTGGCACCTGCGTGGTAACCTTTCATGAACGTGGAGCTGCTGGGCGAACGGATGAGGCTCCTCGGCCATCCTTTCGCGGGCAACGGTATAACGGTGCGCCTGCGAGATTTTGCTCGTCGGATTGCTCGAGGAATGTCGGAAAGGGGTACATATGACCGACTGGATCATCGCTCATGCGAACGGAGACCGCGCAAGGGTCGGAGCGGTGGCGGGAATCATCTGCATAGCGCTCAACGTCGCTTTGTGCGCTGCTAAGGCCCTCGTGGGTATTCTGTCGGGGTCTGTCTCCATTTTGGCCGATGCGTTCAACAATCTGAGCGATGCGAGTTCGAATATCGTGAGTGTCTTGGGCTTTAAGCTGGCCAGTAAGCCCGCCGACCCCGAGCACCCATATGGACATGGGCGCTTCGAGTACCTCTCGGGTCTCGTGGTCGCGGTTCTCGTGCTGATGATCGGTGTGGAGTTGGTCAAATCGTCAATCGACAAGATCTTGCACCCGAGTCCTGTCGAATTCTCGCTTGCACTCGTTGCGGTCCTTGTCATGTCCATACTGGTGAAGCTCTGGATGGCTCGCCTCAACAATGCCCTCGGCGACCGCATCAACTCCGAGACCCTGCTTGCAACCGCTCAAGACTCTAAAAATGATGTGTTGGCGACCGGGGTCGTGCTCGCATGTGCCATTATCGCCCGGGTGACCGAGGTGAATCTCGATGCATGGGCCGGCCTGGCCGTTGGCGTCTATATCGGCTGGAGTGGTGTCGAGCTTATTCGCGATACGGTCAACCCGCTGTTGGGCCAGGCGCCCGACCCCGAGCTTGTCGCGCACATTCGAGCCGAGATCATGGCGTATCCCGGCGTGATTGGTACCCATGACCTCATGGTGCACGATTATGGTCCGGGCCGACAGTTCGCGAGCGCCCATGTCGAGATGGCCGCCGAGACCGATCCCATGGAGAGCCACGACGCGCTGGACAATATCGAGCAGGCGTTTAAAGACGATGACGGTCTCATCGTCACACTGCACTACGATCCGATAATCACGAACGACCCACATGTCGTCGACATGCGCAATAAGATCGATGCCATGGCGAAGAGCCTCGACGGCGAGGCGAGCATCCATGACCTGAGGTGCGTTCCGGGGCCGACGCATACCAATGTCATCTTCGATTGCCTACATCCCACCGGGTGCGCATTGGGGCCATCTGAATTCAAGCGAAAGCTCGGGGACCTGGTCATCGAAGAATACCCTGACGCTGTGCCCAAAATCACCATCGACGAGGACTATGTGAGCGCTGAGCAGTAAGGGCGCGGTGGCGTGTACATGCTGCCGTTTGCCGAAGCCTGACGCCATTGGGCGAGCGAGGGTCATGGGCATGGAGGGTTTTGTTACCATTACCGCCAACGCAGGTGAAATACGAGACAAGGAGCTTGCCATGGCGTACACCGTATACAACTTCCAGGACAATAACGATGTCAAGAAGATTGCCGAGAAAGGACAGTTTTCGGTCGTCGAATGGCAGCGTGACCTCTCGGTGTCCCCTTGGAGCGCGCAGACAGCGTGGTTCAGCTCGGAGATGAACGTCCGCCGTCGCCAGCTCATCGCTGATTTGGACGGGCGCACGGGCGTTACGCTGCAGGCGGGCGCCATGCAGTGGACAGTCGGAAATGTGCACTCCACAACGGGCGTCAAGGGTGCGGGCGACCTCATGGGCAAGATGTTCCGCGGGGCCGTCAGTCAGGATTCCATGATCAAGCCCGAATACACCGGCACGGGAATGCTCGTGTGTGAGCCCACATGGCAGTACCTGCTCCTTATCGATCTTGCCGAGTGGGGTAATTCCGTCGTGCTTAACGATGGGCTGTTTCTCGCGTGCGACGGCACCATCAAGGACTCGTTGCAGCGCCGCTCGAACATTTCCTCTGCAGTCGCGGGCAACGAGGGCCTGTTCAACCTGCGTCTGGATGGAGCGGGCGTTCTCGCGCTTGAGTCGCCTTGCCCGGTCGAGGAAGTCATCTATGTCGACCTGAATGATGACGAGCTCAAGATAGACGGTAACTATGCCCTGGTCTGGACATCGGGGCTTGAGTTTACCGTCGAGCGTTCGGGCAAGAGCCTGATTGGATCCGCTGTGAGTGGCGAGGGCCTGGTCAACGTCTATCGCGGCACCGGACGCGTCATGATGGCGCCCATGCAACCGGCGACGAACTACAACACCTACGCGGCCGAATCGACCGACTAAATCGCGTGAGCACTTGATATGGCAAGGCCCTCTCTCAGGAGAGGGCCTTGTTGGTTAGGGCGATTTGACTGTCGGATTGCGGATGCGCATCTCGGTGCAACCAGGCAGGGGGCATGGATACGTTCCAGATGCGGCAAGCAGGCACGTGGCCGCTTGCATCCGCGCTTGCACGCGGGCTATCGACAAAGATTCTCGTCGATCCACGAAATGATGTCGCTTGATTCATAGAGCGGGTTGCCATCGATGAACAAGCAGGGGACTTGCCGTTTTCCGCCGACTTTGAGGAGGGTGGCGGCTGCTTCGCGATCTTGCGAGATGTCGATCAGCGGGATCGACACGTCATGCCGATTCATGAAGTCGAGCACTCGTATGCAGAAGGGGCATGTGGGTCGATAATACAGGGCGAGTTCGTGACGAGCGCTCATGCGGTCTCCTTGCGGTGAAGATGCTGTTGCCAGATAAGCTTGTACCCGAATGCGCAGGGCAAATACAGAGGGGCCCCGAAGGTAAAGGCGCCGCCGACCGGGGGTCGACGGCGCCTTGTCATCCGAGAGAAGACGGAAGGATCGAGGAGCGACTAGCCGAAGTAGGCCACACCGCTCTCGAACAGCGGCATGAACTTCTCACCGGGGACGTTCTTGTACAGACCGTCGCCACGACGCTCCACGTGACCCATCTTGCCGAACACGCGGCCATCGGGGCTGGTGATACCCTCGATGCAAGCGATGGAGCCGTTGGGGTTCACATCGAGATCCATGGATGGCATGCCCGCCACATCGACGTATTGCGTGGCGATCTGGCCGCCTGCGCGAAGTTGGCCGAGCACCTCGTCGTTGGCGACGAAGCGGCCCTCTCCATGGGAGATGGCGACGGTGTAGAGCTCCTCGGGGTCGCACTGGGACAGCCAAGGGGAGAGGTCGCTGCAGATGCGCGTGCGGACCAGCCGGCTCTGATGGCGCCCGATCTCGTTGAAGGTCAGCGTCGGGGCTTCGGGGGTGGCGTCCACGATGTCGCCGTAGGGCACGAGGCCCAGTTTGACGAGCGCCTGGAAGCCGTTGCAAATACCGAGCATCAGGCCATCGCGGGACTGAAGCAGGTTACGGACGGCCTCGGTGACTTCGGGGGCGCGGAAGAAGGCGGTGATGAACTTGGCGGAGCCGTCGGGCTCGTCGCCTCCGGAGAAGCCGCCGGGGATCATGACGATCTGGGATTCGCGAATGCGGCGCGCCAGCTCGCGGGTGGATTCGGCGACATTCTCGGGCGTGAGGTTGTTGATCACGAACACGTCCGCCTCGGCACCGGCTGCGCGGAAGGCACGGGCGGAATCGAACTCGCAGTTGTTGCCGGGGAAGACCGGGATGATCACACGCGGCTTCGCGATCTTGATCCCGCCATAGCTCGCACGGATGCGGCCCTCCTCCTCGCAACGGTAGCGCTCCTCGGGGATGAGCACATCGGGGGCGTCGGCATCGTCGGCGGCGCTGCGATAGGGGAATACGCCCTCGAGCGCGCTCGCCCAAGCCTCCTGTAGCTCGTCCAGATCGAGCGTCTCGCCGTAGGCGGTGAATTCGTAGGGCTCGCAGGTCACGCCGAGCTCCACGACGGTCGCGCCGTCGACCTTGGGCAGGGTCGCGCCCTCGTCGAGTTCGACGACGAAGCAGCCGTAGGAGTGATCGAACAGGTCGCGCGCATCGGCCTCATAGTAGTCCTCGGACACCTCGAAGCCCATGCGGTTGCCCAAACAGGCCTTGAACAGGATCTCGGCCAAACCTCCGAAGCCCGCGGTGGAGACGGAGAGCGCCTTGCCCTCGCGCACGAGGCCCTCGACGGTGCGGAAGGCGGTGAGCAGGGAGTCGGATTCGGGTAGGAGGTCGTCGACCTGGTAGCCGGGCTGGATCAGGGCAACACGGTGGCCGGCCCCCTTGAACTCGGGCGACACCACGTTGGCGAGCTTGTCCACGGCCACGGCGAAGGAGACGAGCGTCGGCGGGACGTCGAGGCTCTCAAAGGAGCCGGACATGGAGTCCTTGCCGCCGATGGCCCCGGCGCCGAGCTCGACCTGTGCCATGAGGGCGCCCAGGACGGCGGCCATGGGCTTGCCCCAGCGCTCGGGCACGTCGCGCAGCCGCTCGAAATACTCCTGGAAGGAGAGGTAGACCTTCTCATGGTCGAAGCCGGTGGCGACGAGGCGGGAAATGCTCTCGACGACGGAGAGGTAGGCTCCGCGGTACTGGTCGGCGTCCATGATGTAGGGATTGAAGCCCCAGGCCATGCCGGAGACCGTGGTGGTCTCGCCGTCAACCGGGAACTTGGCGACCATGGCCTGGTTCGGAGTGAGCTGGCGCCATCCGCCGAAGGGCATGAGGACGGTCGCGGCTCCGATGGTGGAGTCGAAGCGCTCGGACAGGCCCTTGTTGGAACACACGTTGAGGTCGCTCACGAGCTCGATCATGGCGTCATGGAAG
>JAHHSP010000039.1 GCA_020025115.1 Collinsella sp.
GCTGCGGCCCATTCTTTTAACCAAGGGAGAATTCACCATGGCTAACCGCCACCTTCCTGCATTGCTCGTCATCATGGACGGCTTTGGTCTGGCACCTGAGGGTTCCGACAACGCCGTCAGTGCGGCCAACACGCCCTTCATCGATGAGCTGTATGCAAAGTACCCCCACACCACCCTCGGTGCTTCCGGCGAGGATGTCGGCCTGCCCGAGGGCCAGATGGGCAACTCCGAGGTCGGGCACCTCAACATCGGTGCCGGCCGCATCGTCTTCCAGGAGCTCTCTCGCATCAACAACGCCATCAAGGACGGCTCCCTCAAAGAGAACGAGGTCTTTGTCAAGGTCATGGACGATTGCGCCGCAAATGACAAGACCCTGCACCTCATGGGCCTCATGAGCCCCGGTGGCGTCCACTCCATGCAGAGCCACTGCGAGGCTCTCGTGGCCATGGCCGCCGAGCACGGCGTGAAGACCGTGCGTGTTCACTGCTTCATGGATGGTCGCGACGTCGATCCGCAGTCCGGCGCCGGCTATGTTTCCGAGCTCGCCGCTTTCCTGGCCGGGGTTTCCGAGAAGACCGGTTGCGACGCCCGCATCGCCACCGTCTCAGGCCGTTATTGGGCCATGGACCGCGACAATCGTTGGGAGCGCATCCAGAATGCCTACGACGTGCTGGTCAACGCCTCTCATGCCGAGGCCGATCCCGTCGCCGGCATCAAGGCCTTCTACGAGAAGGACCCGCGCGGTGACGAGTTCGTCGACCCGTTCGCCTGCCACAACGAGGGCATCCACGCCGGCGACGCCGTTGTCTTCTTCAACTTCCGTCCGGATCGCGCCCGCCAGATGACCCGCGCCTTCACCGATGCCGACTTCGACGGCTTCGAGCGCGAGAAGATCGAGCTGTCTCATTTTGTGACGATGACCGAGTACGATCCGACCTTCGACGTCGAGGTCGCCTTCCCCAAGACGTTCCCCGAGAACGTGCTTGCAGATGTCATCGCCGCCAACGGCTTGAAGCAGCTGCATACCGCGGAGACCGAGAAGTACGCGCACGTCACGTTCTTCATGAACGGCGGCATCGAGGAGCCCAAGACCGGTGAGGAGCGCGTTCTCGTCGCGAGCCCGAAGGTCGCCACCTACGACCTCAAGCCCGAGATGAGCGCCCCCGAGGTCACCGAGAAGCTCGTCGAGGCCATCAACGAGGATCGCGCCGATTTCTATATCGTGAACTTCGCCAACTGCGACATGGTCGGCCACACCGGTGTGTTCGATGCCGCCGTCAAGGCCGTCGAGGCCGTCGACGAGTCCCTCGCCAAGGTCATCCCGGCCATTCAGGCCAAGGGCGGCTTTGCGCTGATCACTGCCGACCACGGCAACGCCGACCACATGTTTGACGAGGTCGATGGCGAGAAGAAGCCTTTTACCGCCCATACCACCAACCGCGTGCCGTTCATCGTCGTGAGCGACGCCGCCAAGCTCGTCGGCATCGAGGACGGTCGACTGTCCGACATCGCCCCGACTATGCTCACCATGGCCGGTCTCGAGCCCAGCGCCGAGATGACGGGCCGCGCCCTCGCGGTCGAGGAGTAGCGGTCGCTGCATCTTGGCTGCATCTGCCGCATGGGAAGGTCGCTGCCCGTTTGGGGCGGCGGCCTTCTTTTGTTTCCAGCATCCAGCGCCCGTCCACCAAGGTTAAGGTGAGTGAAATTTCGCGGAAGGCAGGGGGAGTGTGCTACCATTGACCGCTGTACGTTTCTCTTGGTTAGAAGGAGTCCTCGTGGGTCCGTTGCAGATCGTCCTCTTCGCCGTGTGGGCGTTGTCCACGCTTTTGCTCATCGCGCTCGTCCTCATGCATTCTGGTAAGGGCACCGGCGTTTCCGACATGATCGCCAGCTCCCTGTACAACTCCAGCACCGCCACCGGCGTCATGGAGAAGAACCTCGACAAGCTCACGGTCATCGCGGCTTGCGTGTTCGCCGCCTGCGTCGTTCTGGCGATGTTTTTCTTCCCGCAGGGCATCGTCGGCCTGTAGGGGCCTTCGCTCATAAAGCTTTTTTGGGACCCGATCGGCATCGTCCGATCGGGTTTTTTCGTTTTGCTCGGTCCGGGCAATGCCTCATCGGCCCTCATCGGGATTTGCGATATTGGCCAGTGGTCGGTTTTCTCCCGTGAAAGGCATGCCGGGGAGTGCCTTGTGTTACACAGTTGAAACATTCTGTCGTGTATTCGGGTTCGCCAGGCTGTCCTTTTATGCACCAAAGCACCGTCTTACCTGCACGCACTCTAACACACTAAAGAATATGCTATGAATTAAGCAGAAAACTCGTACTCCATTATGCAAAAGTGCGCTATGGTATTGACCATCGCGCGAAGCCGAACAGCCTAGCGGCATCGCGAAGCGCAACGGGGCGAGGCAACGTGTTCGCACCCCGGTCGCACCAAAGGGGTGCTCAACCGGCGCCGCGCTCTGTGAACCTGCACTACAAGGAGGATGGCATGGCTAATTTCAAGTTTTCCCAGCCCGTCATGGGTCGTCGCACCTTCATCGGCGGCGCCCTCGCCACCGGCGCCGTGGCTGCCCTCGCTGGCTGCGGCGGCGGCGAGAACGGTGGCGGCGACGCTTCCGGCAAGAAGGTCATGAACTACTACCTCTCCGAGCCCGCGTTCATCGATCCGTATAACGCCCAGGAGAACCAGGGCACCTCGGTCGTGTTCAACGTGTTCGACGGCCTCATGGAGTGGGATTGGGATTCCGCTTCCGCCGTTCCCTGCTGCGCTGCCGAGGAGCCCGCGGTCTCCGAGGATGGTCGCGTCTACACCTTCAAGCTCCGTGAGGGCATGAAGTTCCACAACGGCGACCCCGTCGACGCCGAGTCCTTCATCCGCGGTTGGAAGCGCGTCGCCTCCCCCAAGATGGAGACCCCGTCCGACATCTGCTACCACCTCGCCCCGGTTGCCGGCTACAACGAGTTCCATGAGGGCGGCACTGAGGAGTTCTCCGGCCTCAAGGCCGTCGATGAGCTGACTCTCGAGGTCACCCTCACCGATCCGATGGCCGACTTCCCGGCTGTCTGCTGCCACCCCGGCCTCGCCCCCGTCCCGGCTTGCGCCGATGAGGATCCCAAGGCGTTCCTCGAGAAGCCCGTCGGCAACGGCCCGTTCATGATGACCGAGCCCTGGAAGCACAACCAGTACATCTCCCTGGCCCGCTTCGAGGACTACTACGGTGACAAGCCCAGCCTCGACGGCGTGTACATGTCCATCCAGAAGAACCCGGACACCGCGTTCAACGAGTTCCAGGCTGGCTCCATCGACTTCGCCTCCATCCCGAGCGGCAAGATCAAGGAGTGCATCGATAAGTACGGCGAGTCCGAGGACGGCTTCACCTCCACCCCCGGCAAGCAGTGCCTGCTCGGCACCGAGCTCTCCACCTACTTCCTGATCCCGAGCCCGCAAGATCCGTTCCTCGCCGACCCGAAGGTCCGTCGCGCCGTCTCCCTGGCCATCAACCGCCAGAATATCGTCGACACCCTGTACGAGGGTTCCCGCATGCCGGCTACCTCCATCATGCCGACCTCCATCGACGACTCTCCCGAGAATGTCTGGGAGGACTGCAAGTACGACCCCGAGGCTGCCGCCAAGCTCCTCGACGAGGCCGGTTACCCCGCAAACGCCGATGGCAAGCGCGATATCGAGATCACGCTGAACTACAACGGCGACGGTGATCACGGCGACCTCATGTCCGCCGTCCAGCTCGACCTCGAGGCCGTGGGCATCAAGGTCACCCAGGAGACCGTCGAGTGGGCCACCTACCTGCAGCAGCTCGGCGACAAGAACTTCAGCCTCGGTCGCCTTGGCTGGACCGCCGACTATCCGACCATGGATAACTTCCTGTACCCCAACTTCTTCACCGGCGCTGACAACAACTATGAGGAGTACAGCAACCCGGAGATGGACGCCGCCATGTTGGCCGCCCGTCAGATTCAGGATGAGGAGGAGCGCAAGGCCGCTTGCCGTAAGATCTGCGGCACCATCGGTAAGGACATGCCGGTCATCCCGATCATGTTCTACGCTCACAACTACATCGGCTCCGAGCGCATGAAGTCCTTCAACTACGACGCTCAGACCAAGCCGCACTTCGAGACCGCGGAACTCGCCTAGTCTCGATCGCCCGTAAAGCGAGAAGCGCTATGAACAGCGGGACATCGCGCAAGCGGTGTCCCGCTTTTTGTGTAACGAGCTTCGGATTTGTATGGAAATGGGCCTATAGGCTGCATATCTACGCATAATCCTCGCAGTATTCAGTGGTAACTGACGTATAATCATAATTTATGCTGCATCCTACTGCAGCAAGGTGTAGTGTCCATGAGACTAGGGAGGGTATCGCTGTGCTCAGGTACATCCTCAAGCGAATCCTACAGTTCATCCCGGTCTTCCTTGGCGTCACGCTCATTCTGTTCATCATGCAGAATGTCGTGCCCGGCGATCCGATCAAGCTGATCGCCGGCGAGAAGAAGATGGATCCCCAGACGGAGATGAACATCCGCGCCGCTCACGGCTTGATCGTGACGGACGAGAACGGCAATATCGTCTTCGACGAAGACGGTAACACCATCGCCACCCCGATGGTCGACCGTTATTTCAACTACCTCGGCAATCTGCTCCAGGGCGACCTCGGAACTTCTTACCAGAAGGGCCGTGCGGTCAGGGACATGATCTTCGAGGCATATCCGCACACGGTCCAGATCGCGCTTGTCGCCATCGTGATCGAGACCTTCGTGGGTGTCGGCGCAGGTATCATCTCGGCGATCAAGCGCTATTCCTTCTGGGATATCCTGGTCACGCTCACCACCTCCATGCTTGTCGCGATGCCCGCGTTTTGGCTTGGCTTGTTGCTGCAGCTGATCTTCGGCATCTGGCTCAAGGACGCCACGGGTGGCGCGGTCGCGCTCCCGGTCTCCGGCGTGCCCGGCCCGTTCCCGCAGTTCCCCGCGTGGAGCTATTACATCCTGCCGGCTGTCACCCTGGCCGCCGTCTCCACCGCGTACACGGCGCGCATCATGCGCTCCCAGCTGGTGGAGGTCATGAACCAGGACTATATTCGCACCGCCAAGGCCAAGGGCCTGTCCAAGCGCTCGATCATCTTCCATCACGCGCTCAAGAACGCCCTCATCCCGGTCGTCACGTACATCGGCATGGATTTCGGCGGCATGCTCGCCGGTGCCATCCTGACCGAGACGGTCTTCAACTGGCCCGGTATCGGCCAGATGACCTACGTCGCCATCACCCAGCGCGACTGGCCCATCGTCATGGGCTCCGTCACCGTCATCGTGTTCGTGGTCATGATCATCAACCTCATTGTCGATGTGAGCTACGCGTTCCTCGATCCGCGTATCCGCCTTGGCAACAAGAGCGAGAAGTAGGAGGGGAGTAGCGTGCAATATCCAATGAGCAACATGGGCGACCAGCCCGGTGCCGTCGCGGCGGAGCATCATGCCGTCGCCGACAAATCCGACAAGCCCACGCGCACCCTTTGGGGTGACGCCTTCAAGCGCCTGAGGAAGAACAAGCTCGCGATGTTCGCCGTCGTATGGCTTCTCGTCACCATCCTCGTCGCAGTTACCGCCGATCTGTGGGTCCCGCAGGTTCTGGGCGATCCGACCGCGTCCGATACGGCTACCATGGCGGCCAACTCCCGTCTCGCGCCGTCGCTTGAGCATCCGTTCGGCACCGACACCCTCGGTCGCGACGTGCTCTCGCGCGTCATCTACGGCGCCCGTATCTCCCTGACCGTCGGTATCGTCGCCACCGGCATCTCCACCATCATCGGCTTGGTGATGGGTGCCATCGCGGCGTATTACGGCGGTATCTGGGATACCATCATCATGCGTCTCGCCGACACCTTCCTGGCGTTCCCGTACACTCTGTTCGTCATCGCCATGATCGCGGTCATCGGCAACGGCATCCAGAACGTGTTCTTCGCCATCGGTATCCTCGGCTGGCCGCAGATTGCGCGCGTGTTCCGCTCCGCGATCCTCTCCGTCAAGGAGAGCGACTACATCGATGCCGCCCGCGCAATGGGCGCGTCCGATGCTCGCATCATCGCCCGCCACATCTTCCCCAATTCCGTCGCCTCCATCGTCGTGTACGCGACCATGAACATCGGCGGCGCCATCCTGACCGAGTCCGCCCTGTCCTTCCTCGGCATGGGCGTCATCCCGCCGGATCCCTCGTGGGGAACTCTGATCCAGGAGGGCCAGAAATTCCTGCAGACCGAGCCCTGGCTCATGATCCTGCCCGGTCTCGCCATCCTGACCACCGTTCTCGCCTTTACCCTGCTCGGCGATGGTCTGCGTGACGCTCTCGACGTGAAGATGAAGGACGCGTAAATCATGGCTAAGAAGAATGACAACTACGTCGATCTGAAGACCCAGCCCATCCCCGAGGGCCAGCACTTGCTGGAGGTCGACGATCTCAAGATGTACTTCCATACCGAGGACGGTGTCGTCCATGCCGTCGACGGTGTGTCCTACACCCTCGACCGTGGCGAGACCCTCGGCGTGGTCGGTGAGTCCGGTTCCGGCAAGTCCGTGACCGCCATGACCATCATGGGTCTCATTTCCATGCCCCCCGGCAAGATCGAGGGCGGCTCCGTCACGTATCGCGGCCGCGACCTGCTCAACATGTCCGAAGAGGAGATGCAGCACGTCCGCGGCAACGACATCGCCATGATCTTCCAGGACCCCATGACCTCCCTGAACCCGGTGTACAAGATCGGACGCCAGGTGGGCGAGGGCCTGCGGTTGCATCGCGGCTGCTCCAAGCAGGAGGCGCTGCAGCGTGCCACCGAGCTTCTCGACCTCGTGGGCATCCCCGAGCCCGAGAAGCGCGTCAACCAGTATCCGCACCAGTTCTCCGGCGGCATGCGTCAGCGCGTCATGATCGCCATGGCCCTTGCCTGCGATCCCGACATCCTGATCGCCGACGAGCCGACCACGGCTCTCGACGTCACCATCCAGGCGCAGATCATCGAGCTCATGCAGGAGATGCAGGAGAAGAACGGCAACGCGATCATCATGATCACTCATGACCTGGGCGTCGTCGCCGACATGGCTGACAAGATCATGGTCATGTACGCCGGCCATCCGGTCGAGTTCGGCACCGCCGAGGAGATCTTCTACGAGAGCCGCCATCCGTACACCTGGGGCCTGATTCGCTCCATTCCCGAGCAGGCGACCGATGAGAAGAAGCCCCTCACCCCGATTCACGGCAACCCGCCTTCGCTCGTGAACCTCCCCAAGGGCTGCGCCTTCGCGCCTCGTTGCCCCTATGCCACCGAGCTCTGCCACAAGGAGCGCCCGCAGAAGTTCGTCATGGACAATGGCCACTACTCCGAGTGCCACTATGCCGACGACGATGCATTCGTGAAGCGCTTCGCTCCCGATACGTCCCGTTCCCGCGGTACGGTCCCGACCGCCATTCCCGACGACCCGAACGTCGCCGCCACGAAGGGAGGCGAGGCCTAAATGGCAGACAGCAATATGCCCCTGCTCAAGGTCGAGCACCTGCACAAGGAGTTCCCCGCCGGTTCCAGCTTCATGGGCGGCAAGTTCTCCAAGAAGGTCGTCTCCGCTGTTAACGACCTCTCCTTCGAGATTCACGCCGGTGAGACGTTCGGTCTGGTTGGCGAGTCTGGCTGCGGTAAGTCCACCACCGGCCGCGCCATCATGCACCTCGATCCGCCCACTTCCGGCAAAGTCTACTTCGAGGGCCGCGATATCTCCAAGATGAACAAGAAGGAGCTCAAGGCCATGCGCCGTGAGATGCAGTTCATCTTCCAGGATCCCTATGCGTCCCTGAACCCCCGTATGACCATCGGCGAGATCATCTCCGAGCCCATGGTCATCCACGGCATCGGCACTCCTGAGGAGCGCATCGAGCGCGTTCGCGAGCTCCTCGATGTGGTCGGTCTCAACCCCGAGCACATCAACCGCTACCCTCACGAGTTCTCCGGCGGTCAGCGCCAGCGCGTCGGCATCGCCCGCTCGTTCATCCTGCGCCCGAAGCTCATCATCTGCGACGAGCCGGTTTCGGCCCTGGACGTCTCCATCCAGGCTCAGGTCCTCAACCTGTTGAAGGACCTGCAGAAGCAGTACGGCACCGCCTACCTGTTCATCGCTCATGATCTGTCCGTCGTGCAGCATATCTCCGACCGCGTGGCCGTCATGTACCTCGGCAAGATGGTCGAGCTCTCCGACTGGAAGAGGCTGTACGCCGAGCCGAACCACCCGTACACGCAGGCCCTGCTTTCGGCTGTTCCGATCCCGGACCCGGATGTGCAGCAGAACCGCAAGCGCATCATCCTCGCCGGCGACCCGCCGAGCCCGATCGACCCGCCGAGCGGCTGCCGCTTCCACACCCGTTGCCCGATCGCACAGGCCAAATGCTCCGAGGAGTCGCCCGAGTTCCGCGAGATCGGCGAGGGTCATTTCTGCGCTTGCCACTACGCGGCCCCGTTCCCCATCAAGGAGTCTCACATCGACCTATAGCCCGTCTGGTGACGCGCTTTGCATCGAAAACCCGAAGGACCCGCTTTTCGGCGGGTCCTTCTTTTTGCCCTGGCTCCTCAGATGGTCTCGATGACCCCTGAATAGTGCGTGGAATGTCGGTCCTTTCGCATCTAATTCGTTTAGAGTGGATTCGATACGCAACCGTGCGAAAGCCGGGAGGACTTTTGATGATCGATAGAAGAACCCTTTGCGGTGCCGCCGCCGGAATTGCCGCGATGGCCGCGCTCTCCGCATGCGGGGGGCAGGACGGCGGATCCCAGAGCGGCTCGGACGCGGTCCCCGCATCCTGGTTGAAATGCCGTGTCGGACAGCTTTCGGCGATCGATCCGCTGTTGGTCGACGACCGTGCGGGGTTGCAGGTTCTTTCCGCCGTCTTCACACCCCTGATGCGCTTCGATGCCAATGGGGGGCTCGTGCCCGGCGCCGCTTTATCGCGCGTCGTTTCCGATGATGCGCGTACGTTCACGTTCAAGTTGCCCGAGCATGCGGTCTTTCATAACGGGGAGCGCGTGACCGCTTCGTCTTTCAAGATCGCATGGGAGCGCCTGGTGCGTGCTATTCCGGGCGATGAGGGCGCATCTGACGCCGAGCCCGAGTTCGGGCGTTGGGGCGTGTTGCTGCGTCTGGTCGATGGCTATGAGGCGTTGCGTGCGGGTCGAGCCTCGGAGATGGTCGGCCTTCGCTGCCCCGATGATGCCACCTTCGTCGTCGCCCTCACCGAGCCGTGCTCATACTTCGATCGCGTGGTGACGCACCCCGCCTTGGGCCCCATTCCCGCTGCGGCGCTGGCCGACCCCGAGGCGTTTGCCTCAAAGCCCATCGGCAACGGTCCATTCGCCCTTACGTGTTCGTGGGAACGCGGACGGGACGTCATGCTCGCGTCATTCGCCGACTGCGCACTCGGCGCGCCGCTTGCGGAGGGTGTCTTGCTCGACCCCACGAGCGACACCGTTGCGGCGTACAAACAGTTCCGCGCCGGCAACATCGACATCACCGACGTCCCCGTCGACCAGTTTTCGGATGCCGAGGATATCGCGGGCCTCGCACCCGACGGCCGTTCGATGACGGCGGATGCCCGTCTAGCGCATGGACTCGAGTGCGGCCTGCTCTATCTGGCCATCAACTGCACTTCCGGAGCGTTCT
>JAHHSP010000004.1 GCA_020025115.1 Collinsella sp.
GCGCTCGTGGCCGAGCGCGACCGCGGCACGGCGATCTTGCTCATCTCGCTCGAGCTCGACGAGGTCATGAGCGTGTCCGACACCATCGACGTCATCTACGACGGCCGCATCACCGGTACATTCAAGCAGGGCGAGGTCGATGAGAACAAGATCGGCCTGCTCATGGCAGGAGGTGAATAGCATGGCATCTACCGCAACCGCCGGCGCGGCGCAGGCCGCCAAACCCCGGGAGAGCCTGCTCCAGCGCATTCTCAAGCGCCCCATCACCGCTACGTTCATCGCCATCGCACTCGGATTCGCCGTGGCGGCGATCCTGCTCGCCGTGGCGGGCTACGACCCCGTCACCTCCTTCGCGGCGCTGTTCGAAGGCGTGTTCTCCAAGCCCAAGTACATCTCCAACACCATCATCAAGGCATCCCCTATCATCCTCACCGGAATCTCGGTGGCGTTCGCCTTCAAGACGGGCATGTTCAACATCGGCGCAGAGGGCCAGTACGTGGCCGGTGCGGTGTGCGCCGTGCTCGTGGGCGCCACGCTCGACCTGCCCATGGCGCTGCAGGTGCCCGTCGTCATCCTCGCCGGCATCGCCGGCGGCGCGGCCATCGGTGCCATCACGGGCTTCCTCAAGGCCCGCTTCGGCATCCACGAGGTCATCACCGCCATCATGCTCAACTGGACGATGCTGTATCTCAACAACTTCGTCGTGAACTCCGAGATGTTCCATCGCCCGAGCTCCACCTCGTCGATCCCGGTGAACCCCTCCAGCTACACCATGATCCTGCCCGAGTGGAAGCTCTCCGACCAGGGCCTCGAGACGCTGCGGAACATGCCATGGCTCCACGACTTCCTCGTCAAGACCGATGTCAACATCGCCTTCATCGCGGCCATACTCGTCGCCATCGCCATCTGGTTCGTCCTCTACCGATCCAAGCTCGGTTTCGAGCTGCGCGCCGTGGGCTTCAACCGTGACGCCGCCGAGTTCGCCGGCATGCCCGTCGGGCGCAACACCGTGCTCGCCATGGTCATCGCGGGCGGCATCTCGGGCCTGGCCGGCGCCCTCATGATCACCGGCATTCAACCGCACTGCATCTCGACGCTCGCCGCGTTCGAGAACTACGGATTCAACGGCTTCTCCGTCGCACTCATCGCCGGGTCCTCCCCCATCGGGTGCATCTTCGCCGGCCTGCTGTTCGGCGGCCTGCTCTACGGCGGCACCTCCGTGCAGATGGCCGTGGGCGCCCCCACCGACATCATCAACATCATGATCGGCACGATCGTGTTCTTCGTCGCGCTCGCCCGCGTGGTCGCCCTCATCGCGGAGCGCATGGAGAAGCGCTCCGCCGAGAAGGCCCAGATCGCAAAGGCCGCTCCCGACGCGCAGGAGGCCAACCATGCTTAACAACGTCATGCTGCTCATCGGCATCACCCTCATGTATGCGACCCCGCTCGTCTTCGGCGCCCTGGGCGGCGTCATCTCCGAGCGTTCGGGCGTCGTCAACATCGGCATCGAGGGCATGATGACCATCGGCGCTCTCGCCGGCGCCGCCGTCTCGTTCTACACCGGCAACCCCTGGATCGCGTTCCTGTGCGCGGGCATCGCGGGCGGCGTCTTCGCACTGCTGCATGCCGTCGCCGCGGTGACCTTCCGCGCCGACCAGAACGTCTCCGGCATCGCCCTCAACATGCTGGGGCCGGGTCTCGCGCTCTTCTTCGCCCGCCTCATGTGGGACGGGGGCACGCAAAGCCCCTCCATCGAGACGCTACCCAAAGTCTTCGGACGCGGCGCCTTCGCCGGCACCCCGTGGGCGAACCTCAACGTCGATGTCACCGTGGTGTTCGGCATCATCGCCGCCGCCGTGGTGTGGTTCGTGCTCTACAAGACCAAATGGGGCCTGCGCGTCCGCGCCGTGGGCGAGCACCCCGCCGCCGCCGACACCCTCGGCATCAACGTGAGCCGCACGCGCTTCGTCTGCGTGGTGCTCTCCGGCGTCATGGCGGGATTCGGCGGCGCGTCCATCACGCTGGCGATCATCTCCCAGTTCACGCAGACCGCCGTCGCCGGTCAGGGCTTCATCGCCCTCGCCGCGGTGATCTTTGGCAAGTGGACCCCGCACGGCGCGTTCGGCGCGTGCCTGTTGTTCGGCATGGCGCAGGCCCTCGTGATCATCCTGGGCGGCGGCGTCGTGCCCATCCCCAGCGAAATCCTCGCCATCATGCCCTACATCCTCACCCTCGTCGTGCTGGTGCTATTCGTGGGCCGCTCCGTGGCGCCCAAGGCGGACGGCGTGCCGTACGAGAAGGGCTCACGTGGGTGATCGAGCTCATCGGCAAGACCACCCGCATCGTCCCGCGCTCGGGAGGCCCACTCGCGCAAGACGATATGGATCGGGCGAGGCAGACCCCTGGGAACGAAAGGATCATCATGAGCGATCTTGAACTTGTCCGGGCCGCCATCGCGGCTCGGGAGAATTCGTATTCCCCGTATTCGAACTTCGCCGTCGGGGCGGCGCTGCTGTGCGCCGATGGGACCGTGTACGGCGGATGCAATATCGAGAACGCAGCCTATTCACCGGGCAACTGCGCTGAGCGGACGGCGTTTTTCCGCGCCATCTTCGACGGGCGCCGGGACTTCACGGCCATCGCCATAGTCGGAGGGCCCGCAGGCGAACCCATCAGTGAGCTGTGCGCGCCATGCGGCGTGTGTCGGCAGGTGATGCGCGAGTTTTGCGATCCGGCCACCTTCCGTATCCTCTTGGGGACGAGTGCCGATGAGTTCGTCGAGTCGACGCTCGAGGAGCTTCTGCCTTACGGCTTCGGCCCGGAGAACCTCGGTCGCTAGGCAGCCGATCTCACCGAAAGATTGGAGCACCATGCGCATGTACGACATCATCGAGAGGAAACGCGACGGCGGCGTGCTCAGCGACGCTGAGATCGGCTTCTTCGTGGATGGCTACACCTCCGGACGCATCCCCGACTATCAGGCAAGTGCCCTGCTCATGGCCATCTACCTGCGCGGTATGACGGCCGAGGAGACGCGCCTGCTAACGATGCACATGATGAACTCGGGCGATGTCATGGACCTCTCGAGCATCCCGGGCGCCACCGTGGACAAGCACTCCACCGGGGGAGTGGGGGACAAGACCTCGCTCGTCATCGTGCCCATGCTCGCGGCCATGGACCCTGGACACACCTTCGTTGCCAAGATGACCGGACGCGGACTCGGGCACACGGGCGGCACGGTGGACAAGCTCGAAAGCATCCCCGGATTCGACGCCGCCCTCACGGTCGATGCATTCCTTTCCTGCGTGCGGGAACATGGCGCGTCCATCATCGGGCAGACGGGAAACCTCGTCCCGGCCGACAAGCTCATCTACGCCCTGCGCGACGTCACCGCCACCGTAAGCTGCGTGCCGCTCATCGCCAGCTCGATCATGAGCAAGAAACTCGCCGCGGGATCCAGCTGCATCCTGCTCGATGTCAAGGTTGGTTCCGGTGCGTTCATGAAGACCGTGCCCGAGGCCGTCGAACTCGCCCGCGCCATGGTCGAGATCGGAGAGGGCATGGGTCGCCGCGTGAAGGCGCTCATCACCAATATGAACCGTCCGTTGGGACGCAATATCGGCAACGCGCTGGAGGTCGCCGAGGCCATCGAGACCCTACAGGGACGCGGACCGTCCGACCTCGCTCATGAGGCCATCATGCTCGCCAGCGACCTTCTCGAACTCACGGGGCACTTTGACCGCGAAGAGGCGGAGATGCGGGCGCACCGCGTGATAGAGGACGGATCGGCGCTCGCCAAGCTCCGCGAGATCGTCGCCGCCCAGGGCGGGGATGTGCGCGCCATAGACGACGCCTCCCTACTCCCGCAGGCGCGCCTACACGAAACGCTGCACGCGCCGCACGATGGCTTTATCACGCGCATCGACACCGAGCGCGTGGGTGTGGCAACGGCGGAACTCGGAGGCGGCCGCATCACCTTGGACGATAAAATCGACCACAGCTGCGGCATCACCTTGCTCAAAAACTACGGAGACCCCGTCGAATGCGGCGAGCCGATCGCCATCGCGCATGCCAACGACATCGGCAAGCTCACCGCCGGGCTCACCACGCTCTCGGGCGCCTACACCTTCGGGACGAACGAGCCCCCCCCCCGCCGAGCCCTTGCTCTACGCGAGCGTGACGGCATCGGGCGTCACATACGCGCGCTGAGCCCGTGACCTTCCACAGGCATCGCACCGATGGGCGGGACGCCCCCGACCCCCGTGCGGCTGCGCATGACCGAGGGGCCTCGGAGCATGCGCCCCACATGACCAGTTGCAACCATCGCCCCACATGGGCGTCAGACGAAAGGAACCGCCATGTCTCTCACCAAGTCCGAACTCGCCAAGTACATGGACCACACCCTGCTCAAGGCCGACGCGACGGCCGATGAGATCGACCGCGTCGCCGCCGAGGCACGCGAGCTGAGCACCGCCTCCGTGTGCGTGAACGGCTACTGGGTCCCGCGCGTCGCGGCCGCCCTTGAGGGTACCGACGTCATGACCTGCGCCGTGATCGGCTTCCCGCTGGGTGCCATGTCCACCGCCGCCAAGGCCGCCGAGACCGCCGACGTCGTGGCGGCCGGCGCACGCGAGGTCGACATGGTCATCAACATCGGCGAACTCAAAGCCGGCAATGACGATGCGGTGCGTGCCGACATCGCCGCCGTCGCCGAGGCCGCGCACGCCGGCGGCGCCCATCTCAAGGTGATCATCGAGTGCTGCCTGCTCACCGAGGAGGAGAAGGTCCGTGCGAGCCGCCTCACCGTCGAGGGCGGCGCCGACTATGTGAAGACCTCCACCGGCTTCTCCACCGGCGGTGCCACCGTCGAGGACGTGCGCCTCATGCGCGAGGCCGTCGGACCCGACTTCGGCGTGAAGGCCGCGGGCGGCATCCGCACCCTCGCCGATGCCGAGGCCATGATCGAGGCCGGCGCCGACCGTCTGGGCGTCTCCGCGAGCATCGCCATCCTGGGCGAGCTCGACGTCTAAGACCCGCACACGCACCGTCGCCCCGAGCGCCGCAATCGCGCACTCGGGGCCCTCATCGTTCTCAAAGGACCCCTCATGGCATCTCAAACGTATCGTCGCATCCTGGTCATCGTCATCGACTCGATCGGCGTGGGCGACGCGCCCGACGCAGGTAAGTACAACTCAGACGGCGCCGACACCCTCGGCCACATGGCCCAATGGTGGGTCGACGACCAGGGGCGCCCGCTCGCACTTCCCAACATGGAGCACCTCGGCCTGGGCCGCGTGCGTCCCGGAAAACCATTCGTCGGCGTGAGCGCGGATATCGAACCTGCCGGAGCCTTCGGCCGCATGCGCATCATCAGTCTGGGCAACGACTCGCTCGACGGTCACTGGGAGATGATGTGCCTGCCCACGCGCTTCGAGGTCGATTACTTCCCCCAGGGATTCCCCGAGGAGCTGCTCGATAAACTCCGTGCCTTCAGCGGCCGCGGCATCGTGTGCAACAAGCCCTATTCGGGCACCGAGGTGCTCAAAGACTACGGCGAGCACCAGCTGGCCACGGGCGACCTGATCGTTTACACCTCGGGCGACTCGGTGCTGCAGATCGCCGCGCACGAGGACGTGATTCCGCTCGAGGAGCTCTACCGCATCTGCGAATACGCCCGCACCCTCATCAACGGACCCGAGATCACCATGGGTCGCGTCATCGCGCGCCCGTACGTGGGCACGTGCGCCGAGGACTTCACCCGTACCGCCAACCGGCACGATTACGGCCTCACCCCCACCGGCCCCACGGTCGTTGACTTCCTGCACGGCGCGGGTCTCGACACCATCGCCGTGGGCAAAACCTACGACCTGCTGTGCGGCAATGGTTTTACCGAAAGCCATCACAACGAGAGCAACTCCGATGGCATGGACCACGTGGACGAGGTCATGGCACGCGATTGGCAGGGCCTGTGCTTCACCAACCTGGTCGATTTCGACGCCGTGTACGGACACCGCCGCGACCCGCTCGGTGATGGCCTGGCCCTCGAGGATTTCGACCGTCGCCTCGGCGGCGTCATGGACGCCATGCGCGACGACGACCTGCTGATCATCACCGCCGACCACGGCAACGACCCGACCTACCGTGGAACCGACCACACGCGCGAACTCGTCCCCCTCCTCGTTTGGAGCCCCTCTATGCGAGGAGGCGTCGACCTGGGGCTTCGCCCGACCGCCTCGGATATCGGCGCCACGATCTTGGAGAACTTCGGTGTTCCCGGCAACGGCGAAGGCACGAGCTTCCTCAGCGAGCTCCGATAACCCGCTGGAAATCCCATCGCATCGCCGATTCCCGCGCCGAACACAAGGGCCGCCCGTCGTATGCAAAACCCATACGACGGGCGGCCCTTCCATGCACTCTTGCGCCCAGTCGGAAAACGCGCAGATGACGCCCCGAAAACCTACTCCCAGGCCTTCCAGGCGTCGGGGCAATACCCCACGGTCGCCTTGGCCCCATTGCGCACGATGGGCTCGCGCAGCACTTGTTGATTCTCGAGGAGCTTGTCGAACCTCTGACTCTCGGAAAGATAGGTGATGAGCGCCACGGTGTCTTGGTCCTTCGCATCCGAATCGATCACGGCGTCAATGCCGCCGACGGCGCGCATCACGCTCTGCAGCTCGCCCTTGCTCATCTCCTTCTCCTTGAGGTCGATGAACTGGAACTTGATACGGCGCTCCTTGAAATAGCGCTGGGCCTTCTTGGTGTCGAAGCTCTTCTTGGTGCCGAAGATCTGGATATTCACGTCATTCCCCTCTCGTAGCGCACGGCCTAATACAGAGCCGGAGCCGCGGACATCGCCAGCCCATCCACCAGGCCGTAAAAGAGCTTCGGATCCGCATGCGCCACGAGCGTCACCTCGCGGCCCTCGTCGCAGCGGAAGGTTCGGCCGGCTGCGGCGCCGTCCACGCGGACATCGCAACGGACACGCTCCACCTCGGCAATCTCGGGGTGCAGGCAGTAGACGGTCGTGAGCACATCCCACAGGTAGTACACGTTGTTCGCCGCCACATTCAAAACCAGCGCATACCCCTGTCCGATCAGGTCGATCGCGGGATAGCGGCGCAACTCGGCCCAATGCTGGCACAGTTCACGGGTGAGCGGCAGCTCCTCAGTGCTCTCCAAACCGACCATGTGAATCTCGAGCGAAGAACCCCACACGCGCTTGACCGCCTCCGGATCCCAAAACGCGTTCCACTCCGCCGTGCCGTCGAAACAGGCGTCGACCACGTTTCCATGGCCGTCGAGCGAACCGCCCATCCAGTACAGGGCTTCGATCTTGCCTTCGATGGCAGGCTCGGCGTCGAGGGCGCGAGCAAGATCGGTCAGCGGTCCGGTGAACAGCAGGGTCGTCTTCCCGTCGCAGCCCAGGACCTTGTCCACCAGGTCGAGATGGGCCGGACGGGCGGCCATCGGCGTGCGTGGTGCACCGTGCTCGTTCAGGATGGGCAACGCATCGAGCGTGAACGCGGTCGTGCGCCACTCCGAGGGAAACTGGTGACGCGGGCGTGAATCCGAGACGGCGACCTCGATCGGGCCCTGCTTGGCACCCCACAGGTCGATGACCTTGCGCGTTGCCTCGAGCGAAGGCTCGATCTGCCCATCGCCATCCACAACCGAGACTCCCGTCACGCGGGCTTCGGGCATCTGCAGCAACAGCAACAGGCTCACCAAGTCGTCAACCCCGCCGTCATGGTTGAAATACACGTTCGTCATGCAAAACCTCTCAAGCAAAATGGCACGCACCCAGTATGCCAGAGTGCGTGCCAAATTCGTAAGGGTGAGCTATATAAGTGAAGAACCCAATGATTCTTCCAGTGAGTTGCAATCCCAGCCGTTTTACAACTGCCATCATGCCCATCGCTTTCAATACGGCAAATAGCCCCGAACTGGTCCGCCAATTCAACGCACATCTCCTGCTATTTGATCGCACTGGGCTTCATCGCTTGTTCGTTCTTGCTTATGTACGGGAGCGAGCTCAGGATCGACAGCGAAGAGATTGCGTAGGGACGACATGCCGATAGTGATGCGTCTCGACCGCGTGATGGCAGACCGAAAAATGAGCGCAACGGAACTTGCGCAGCGAATCGACTCGACCCCGGTCAACATCTCCCGCATAAAGAATGGCCACATCCGCGGCATTCGCATCAGCACGCTTGAGCAATTGTGCGCCGCACTCAAATGCACGCCCGGGGATTTGATTGAATATATGGACGATGACGAATATCGAGCCCGCTTTGGACAAGAAGCACATAGCGAGCCTCAATCCTAGCAAAGCACTCGGGGCGCAGTTCTCATACCGAACCGCGCCCCGATGATTGTGTCAATCCAGAACAATCAGACCATCAAGTTCTTTAGACCAGCATGAAGTACGCGAGGACCGCGATGCCGAGCGCGATGCGGTAAACGCCGAAGGCCGTGAAGTCATGACGCCGGACAAAACCCATGAGCCACTTGATGGCGACGAGCGAGACGATGAACGCGACGATGCAGCCGACCGCGAGAATGGCGATGCCACTCGGGTCGAACACGCCGCCCTTGAGGAAGAACTTCACGAGTTTGAGGAAGCTCGCACCGAACATGACGGGGATCGCCAGGAAGAAGGTGAACTTGGCCGCCACGGAGCGCGTGGTGCCCAGCAGCAGGCCGCCGATGATGGTGGAACCGGAGCGCGAAGTGCCGGGAATGAGTGACAGGACCTGGAAGCAACCGATGCCGAGGGCAGTTTTATAGGAGAGGTCATCGAGCGTGGTGATGGCACCGAAATCCCCGCCCTCGGTGGACTCGGCAGCAGGGGCGGGCGCGGCGAAGTGGGCACCGCGTGCGCGAGAGCCGGGAACAGCACCCTCGGCCGCCACGCGAGCGGCGAGCTTATTGGCGCGCCAGCGCTCGATCACGATGAAGGCGATGCCGTACACGATGAGCGCAGCGGCGACGACCCAGGCGTTGTAAAGGTGCTCTTCCATGAAATCGTCCAACGGGATGCCGATGATCGCCGCCGGCAGGCAACCCACGACGATCTTGCCCCACAGATTCCAGGTAGAGCGGCACTCCTGCCTCGTCTTGCCGAACCCGAACGGCAGCAGGTCGCGCATGAACAGCACACATACGGCGAGAATGGCGCCGAGCTGGATGACGACGAGGAACATGTTCCAAAATTCCTCGGTGACGTTCAGCTCGATGAACTCGTCCACCAAAATCATATGGCCCGTCGATGAGATGGGCAGCCACTCCGTGATGCCCTCGACCAGGCCAAGGAAGGCGGATTTGAACAGCTCGATAATATCCACGTGTCCTCCTCAGGGGCGCGACAAGGCGCGCCGAGCATGTCGATACAAAAGGCGCCACTTTGCAGCGCGATAACCCATTATCACCCGATACGATGCGCTGCACCGAAAATGCGTGCCGTTCGCGATATATCGAACGCAAATGTAAGCAGAATGGGTATAACTGTGGCATGGTAAAGCACCATGAACCGGGCGCGTGAAAGCCCGCATAGACCAAGGAGGTCACCATGCACGAGGGTTATTCCAAGGTATTCGTCGCCCTTGACGGTACTGAGCAGCAGGATTTCGTCCTCACCCGCGCGATCAAGGTCGCCGCGAACAACGGCGCCGCGCTCGTCATCGGCCATGTGATCGACTCCACGGCGCTCGAGTCCGCCGGTTCCTACCCCGCCGACCTGATTCAAGGTCTGCAAGACGCCTTCACCAACTCCATCGCCGCCCAAGTCGAGGAGGCCAAGGCCAACCCCGCCATCCCCTCCGTCGACGTCATGATTCGCGCCGGTCGCATCCGCGAGACCCTGAAGGACGAGATGCTCGACGTCATCGAGCCCGACCTGGTCCTTTGCGGCGCCCGCGGCCTGTCCTCCATCAAGTACGCGCTGCTCGGCTCCATCTCGACGTTCCTGCTGCGCAACACCGACTGCGACATCTTGGTCGTCAAGTAGCGCAAAACGGGATGCTCCGCACCGCCTACATGCCCCCAACCTCGAAGGCCGCCCTTTTCGGGCGGCCTTCTTCTTGGCCTCAATTGGAAACAGATGCGAGCCGACGCGCTACAGACGAGCGACGCTGGCGTTTTGGACGAGGCGCGGCGAAAGCAGCCGCTCCTCAAACGGCCCCGGCGCGCCATCCTTGGCCTCGACGCGGGCAAGCAGCAACTCGAGGGCATGGTCGGCCAGCTCCTCAACGTCTTGTTCGATCGCGGTGAGCGCGGGCTCGAACAACGCGTCGGCGGCGGAGTTGTCGTAACTCACAAGCGAATAGTCCCGCGGCACGCGTTTGCCGTGCGCGTACAGGCACTTGAGCACACCGAGGGCTATGTTGTCGGAACTCGCGAAAATCGCCGTGGCGTCGGAGGCCACGATGTCCTCGGCGGCGCGGCACCCGTCGGCGATGTAATAATCGCTCTCGAACACCAGGTCCTCGGAGAAGGTCTCACCGGCCTCGGCAAACGCGCGTCGGCAGCCGGCCAGGCGATCGCGACCGGTGCGCGACGCGGTGTTCACCACGCACGCGATGCGGCGATGCCCCTCGTCGAGCAGATGCCTGGTCGCCAGGTATCCGCCGAGCTCGCTGTCAAAGCGGACCTCGTCGCCGGGAGCGCTCTCGATCGAACGGTCGACCATCACCACGGGCACGATACCGGCCTCGAGCTGCTCCATGAGCGACGGATCGGGCGAAACCTCCTCGGCGGCGACAAGGAAGATCCCATCGACGCCGCGGTTGATCAACAGGCGAACCAGATCGGCATCGTTCTCGGTCTTGCCATCTGAATTCATGATGAACAGGGCATATCCGCGTTCACGGCAACGAACCTCAAGGTTGCGGGCAAACGAAGAGAAAAAGCGGCTCATGATATTCGGCACGACGAGACCGAAGGTCCTCGACTGCTGCATGACCAGGCTGCGCGCGATCTGATTGGGCACATAGCGCTTCTGCGCGGCGACCTCCTTGATACGCCGGCGGTTCTCATCCGAGATGCGGCAGGGACGGTCGTTGAGAACGAGCGACACCGCCGACGGCGACAGCCCGACCTCCTGCGCGATTTCCTTGAGCGTGACCTTTGCCGCCATGCTGTACCCCCATAAACGAACGAAGGACGTACGTTTCCATACGCCCGACGCTTCATTTTCCTCTTTTGAGGGTGATGGTCAACGCCTTTATCACTGAGCGGCGCCCCCTGCACGATGGGCGGTCGGCTCCTCGCGAGTCCCCACAAAGGGATCATTCGAAGTAGTGCATCTTGTTCGTCGGGAACACGATGGTCACCGCGAAGTACTCCCCCGGAACCGATCGCGCGCGCACCGCGAGCCCCATCTTGTCACACAGGCGCTTGACCAGGTACAACCCCATGCCCGTGGCGCGTTTGCCCGTGCGGCCGTTCTCGCCGGTGAACCCGCGGTCGAACACACGCCCCAGGTCGCCCTCCTCCACGCCGCAACCGTTGTCACGCACTTCCAACTCGATGCGCTCGCCGGACAGCCCCTCATCGCACAAACGGCTCGTGAACACCATCTCGGCACCCTCGCCCGCGGCGTACTTAGCGCTGTTCTGGATGAGCTGCCCCAAGATGAAGTTCATCCACTTCTCGTCCGTGAACACCGTCTGCTCAAGATCGACGCGATACGGCGCCACATGCGCCCCCATCAGCACGCGCGCGTTGGCGCGCACCGCGTCGCCCACAAGTTTTTGCAAGCTGTGGGGACGAATCAGGTAATCGCGGTCGAGTGATTCGGATCGGGCGAAGAACAGCGCCTGCTCGATGAAGCCCTCGACGCGGTCGAGCTCCTCTCCAAGCGCCTCGGTCTTCTCGAGCAGCACCTCGCCCGTCTCATCGGCGGGAAGGCTCTCCACGAGGTTCTCGAGCATGAGGTGCGCGGCGGCCAAGGGCGACTTCGCCTCATGGACCCAGGTCTCGACGTATTCACGGTAGTCCTGCGACTGGCGGCGGTACTCCGAGACATCGTCGTTGGCGGCCTTCGATACGGCGCTCAAGGCCTCGTAGGCAAGCCTGCCCTCCGGGTAATCGGGCTCGTCCACCATCTCGAAGATCCACAGCGGATGTTCTACGTCGTCGATGCAGGCGGCGAGGTCTCCGTAAAACGGGCACTTGCGGCGATAGTCGATGACGATCGAGGCGAGCGCCGCGCCGACGATCACGCCGACGACGAGCAGGGAGAGCCCCGAGCTCACACCCGAGACCAGCAAAACAAACGCACTGAGGGCCGCGGCGGCGAGCGCCAGGGCGAGCGCGGGCCAATGCGACCCCATGAATTTCGCGAAGTTCACGATGCCCCCTACACCGAATACCCACGCCCACGGTGCGTGGTGAGATAACCCGTGACGCCGATCTTCTCGAGTGTCGCGCGGAGGCGGTTGATGTTCACCGTGAGGGTGTTGTCGTCCACAAAGGCGTCGGAATCCCACAGGTCCCGCATGATGGCCTCGCGGCTCACGATCGTGCCCGCATGACTGATGAGCAGGGAAAGGATGCGCATCTCGTTTTTGGTGAGCTCGACGCTTCGCCCGGTGTCGACGGCAGTGGCCATGGAGCGGGACAGGTCGATCGAAACCCCGTTATGCGCGAGCTCATGAGAGGCCTCGCCGGAGCCCTGTACGCGACGGAGCAGCGCCTGCACGCGCGCGACGAGCACACGAGCGCTGTAGGGCTTGGGGATGAAATCGTCCGCGCCCATGGTCATGCTCATGACCTCGTCGACCTCGGTCACGCGCGAGGTGAGCACGATGACGGGGATGTCGGACTGCTGGCGCAGCTCGCGACAGATGAGTTGGCCGTCCGTGCCGGGCAAGGTGAGGTCGAGCAGCACGAGGTCGGGGCGGACGGCGAGAATATCGTCGACCACGCGGTCGAACGTGAGACAGTAGGACACCTCGAAGCCCTGACGCTCGAGCACCTCGATGACCTCGTTGCGAATGGGTGCGTCATCCTCGACCACGAATATGCGCGCCATGCCCGGGCCGCCTTCCTCTTCACTCGTGCCTTGGCGGCCATCGCGAAACACCCGCCCTGCGTTGCTTTAGTTCATTATGACGCGACCCGCCGCATGAGAAGGCGGCGGGTCGACGAGGTTTCAGCAATGTAAGCCTCATGGGAGAGCCCTGCGATTGGAAGGATATCGGGGCGGCGACAACGCGTCCGGCATACCGGCGAATGGGCCAGCTGCGCGAAACGAGCTACTTGAAGAGCTTGGCCAGTCCATCTGAGAAGGCACGCGCCGCCGCAAGGGCCTCGGCGGAAACGGGCATGGGGGCTGCTCGCCCATCTTCAACCACCACACCGTGCTCATCGGAGATGAGAAAGACGGCACTCGGCCCCTCGAGATCGGCAAGAGCATCCTCGAGCCGGGCACCGTCCTCCAGGGCGCGCACGACCTCTCGGCCCTGCGTGGCGGCGAGTTGCCCCACAAGAGTCGCGGCGCCGCAGAGATGCTCCTCGGGTGCAGCGAATATCAGCATGCGACCTTCGGGCGTCACCGCGGCCAGCAGCTCGGGGGCGACGCCGGTGTTGGCTTGCTCACGGCGAGCCTCCTCCGCACGGGAGACCAAGGCGTCGCGGGAACGATCGGCGAGTGGCTCATAGGGCCCCACGCTCATGAGCGCATCGCCGTTGACATCGATCACCGTCATGAGCACGCCATCCGGGTCTTGATAGTCGCCGGCGGCAAGAGACCATTCGACGTGCTGCTTGGCCCAGGAGAGCATGTTGGTGGTGAGCGGGGCACCGTTCACCACGCGTTGGGAGAGCGCGCGGATGTGCCTGTTCAGCATGGGTACGGCGCGGCGGGCCATGCGCCATCGGCACACGAGCGCCGGCTCAGCGAGCTCGAACCTGCCACCGCCACGCTCCTGCTCGGCACAGAACTGCTCGTAGGTAGCACACTCCTCAGCTGAATTGAAAAACGGCTCAAGCTCGCTCAAGGCTGCTCCTCTCGTGTTGTGCAATTCGTACCCGTCCCCAAGTGCAATTTGTACCCGTCCCCAATTGCGCACCCCGAAAGAAGGGGTGCCTGGGAAAGCGCCTAGTGGCGGAAGTGGCGCGTGCCGGTGAAGACCATCGCGATGCCGTGCTCGTTGCAGGCGTCGATGGACTCCTCGTCACGCACGGAGCCGCCGGGCTGAATAATGGCGGTCACACCGTGGGCGGCCAGAGTATCCACGTTATCGCGGAACGGGAAGAAAGCGTCGGAGGCACAGGCATAGCCGCCGGCCTCCTGCCCGAGGCGCTCGCAGACCTCCTCGGCGCGCTGGCAGGCCAGCAGCGCGGAATCGACGCGATTGGGCTGACCGGGGCCCATGCCGATACCCATCTCGTTCTTGGCGATGAGGATGGCGTTGGACTTGACGGTCTTGCAGACTTTCCAGGCGAACATGAGGTCGCGCATCTCGGAGTCCGTGGGCTTGCGCTCCGTGGGGAACGTGAAGGTCGCAGGATCCTCCTCGACCGTATCCACGCGCTGGACGAGCATACCGCCGTCAACGGTGCGCATCTCGAGCTTGGCGTGGCCCGCGGCACCGCCGGTGGCCAGCACGCGCAGGTTGGCGCGCTTGGAAAGGCGCTCGAGGGCATCGGGCGTGAAGCTCGGGGCGATCAGGACCTCGACGAAGAGCTTGTCGCGGTCGGCGAAGTGCTCGACAAGCGACAGCGGGACCTCTCGGTTGACGGCGACGATGCCGCCGAAGGCGCTCTTGGGATCGCAGGCGAAGGCGCGGTCATACGCCTCGGTCACGTCGGCGGCCACGGCGGAGCCGCAGGGGTTCTGATGCTTGAGGATCACCACGCCGGGCTCGTCGAGCTCGCGTACGGCGTTCCAGGCTGCCTCGGCGTCGAGGAAGTTGTTGTAGGACAGCGGCTTGCCCTGGAGCTGCTCGGCGCCCACAAGCGGGGCCTCCGAGGAGAAGAACGGGGCGTTGGCGGCATCGAATCGGTAAACCGCGGCCGCCTGATGCGGGTTCTCGCCGTAGCGCAGATCTTGGGCCTTCTCGAGCCTGACAGACATCGTGGCGGGGGCGGCGAACTCACCCTCGGCGGTGAGGACCTCGTCGACGCGGCCGGACTCGGCCTGGGCGGCGAGCCAAGTGGAGATGGCGCCGTCATAAGCGGCCGTGGTGGTGTAGACCTTCACCTGGAGACGACGCCGGGTCTCAAGCGTGGTGGCGCCGCCGTTGGCGCGCATCTCGGCGAGGACCGTCTCGTAATCGGACGGATCGGAGACCACGGTCACGGCGTCGGCGTTCTTGGCAGCGGAGCGCAGCATGGACGGACCGCCGATATCGATGTGCTCGATGGCATCCGCGAAGGTGACATCGGGATTTGCCACGGTCTTCTCGAACTCATAGAGATTCACGACCACCATGTCGATCATGCCGATACCATGCTCGGCGGCCTCGGCCATGTGCTGCTCGGAATCGCGACGGGCCAGCAGGCCGCCGTGGACCTTGGGGTGCAGCGTCTTGACGCGGCCATCCATCATCTCGGGGAATCCGGTGTACTCCTCGATGGGCGTCACGGGAACGCCACCGTCGACCAGAGCCTTTGCCGTGCCGCCGGTCGAGATGATCTCGACACCGAACTCCTCCTTGAGCGCGCGGGCGAACTCGACCACGCCGGTCTTGTCCGTCACTGAGATCAACGCGCGGGAAACCTTCCCCTGGGAAGCCATGGACCCTCCTTCGCACAGGTGGGGCCGCCCCATCCGGCGACCCCCGTTACATACGTCTCTACTGTACCGCAGGCGCTGCGCGCCGCGCGGCTCGCCAGGGCCCTTTTAGCTTACTTGCCGAGAAAACATGGCCTTTGCGCGGAGAATCTGAGAGGGGTGGGGCGACTTCACGCGCGCAACACACACAGCCCGCGGCCAGGTGGTACAAACAGTGGAGACATGACAGGAGGTTCCATGGTCTCGCGCGTCACGTACAGGCCCTTCGAGCAAGAGGACTTCGAAGAGCTCGCCGCCATCTTGCAACAGACTTGGCACAACGAGGGCCCATCGCCCGAATACGGCTTTCTCGAGGCGTGCAACGACCTCTCCTATTCTCTTTCCATCTCCACGTTCTCCCAGGTCGCGCTCGTCGATGACAAACCGTGCGGGATCGTGCTCGCCTGTCCCGACTCCTCGCATACGCGCTCGAACAAGCGCTGGTTCACCATCTCCAAGGAGTACTTCCGCCGCATGCGGGAGCTTGAGCCGGAGGCGGCGGCCGCTTACTGGCACGGCGTCCAGTTGGCCGAGTCCAAGAACGACTCGCTGCTCGCCAAGAGCGGCTACGCCGGTTCGACCGAGATCACCCTGCTCGCCGTGAGCAGCTCCGCTCGCGGCATGGGCATAGGCAGCGTGCTGGTGGACGCCGCAACGACCTACCTCACCGAGCTCGGAGCCAATCGAGCTTTCCTCTATACCGATACCGACTGCACTTGGCAGTTCTACGAGCATCACGGCTTCAAACGCGCCGGCACGTACCGCAGCACGCGCGACGAGCGCCGGCTGCTTCCCAAGGAGATGTACGTCTACGGGCTCGACCTGAGCGCGTAGGCAGCTGGATCCGCACGGCGCACCCTTGCGCGCGCACCCTTGCATCCATGGCTTCGGTGCACCTTTTTAAAACTCGGGGCACCTGGCGACCGCTTTTGCGCATGCGCATGGTCGCCAGGTGCCCCGAAGTCTTGGAGGGTATCGGGTACGCCAAACGAGCGGCTAGAACGTGCCGCCACCGCCTCCGCCGACGCCGCCTCCGCCGCCACCGGAGAAGCCTCCGCCAAATCCACCAGCGGAGCTGTCGGAACTCGAAGCGAGCTCCGCGACGGTGGCCCGGTACGCGTCGTGCATCTCGCTCATCGGAGAATGCAGGCTGCCGTGCGAGTAATACCACCAGTAACTCGGGTAGTAGTACATTCCGTCCTCATCCACGCGACGTTCGACCGGAACGGCGTCCGCCAACTGACGCAGGACCTCATCGCTCACGCCGAAGGCGACGGCCAAGACGAGCATCTTATTCCACAGGATGAGATCGTCGGGGACCGCCTCGTCCAAGTTGGTGAAATCCTCGAGCCAGCGCTTGAGCGCGCGGCAGCGATTGAGCAGTTCGACCGTCTCGGGAGAATGGATCTTTGTGCACAAAGCGATAACCGCCGCGGCGATGGCGAGAGCGGCGCCCAGGATGATGAGCGGCAAATTGGCACCATCGGTGATGACCACGAAGGCTATGCCCCCGAACACGAGAAGGACGGCAAGGCCCATCGGGCCGTATCTAAAGACATCGGGTGTCAGGTTGTCGAAATTCCGACGCACGAACTTCGCCAGGACCTGGTCCTTGAACGCCTGCAGGTACTCGCCTGCGCTCTCCTGGTTCTGGAATGCGCCGAACTTCATCTCATCGCCGTTCTTGGCATCGGGCCCGAAGTACAGATCGATCGCCGCCGAGTCGATCGGGTCGACGATGCGCTCACGCGCCACAAGCTCGATCGAATACTCCTCGACCTTCTTCTCGCCCAGGCCGAGGAACCTGTCCTCGGTACGCGACTCGTGCTTGATCTTGATCACGCGGTCGTCTGTGAGCTTCATCAAGGTCGCCACAAACGCGCAGTCCTCCACCGTGCCGTCGTACACCAGGGCCGAAAGAACTGCCGGGTGATCGTTCGACGGAAGATCTCGGAAATATGTCTCATCAAAAACGGGCTTGGGGCCTGCATACTTGGTTTTTCTCAGGTAGATAACGACGCCGAGCAAGATCGCGGACGCGCCGACGATCACCGCGGTGCCGACCGTGGCGATGATGCGCGCACGGGCCCGCTGGGCGTTCGCCTCCTCTGCCCATGCCGCTTCCTCGGACAGCACGTTCTCGAGGCGAGGCTCCCCGGAAGGAGCGAGACCGGGCACCCAGTCGGCGGGAAACACCGCGCGAACCTCGGCAAACTGCCCCGCATGCACCACGGGTGCCCCGAGCATCACGCGCGGATCGTCAGGCTCGCCGATATCGAGGGAAACCTCGCCGTCAAGCGGGCCGTGGCCCCAGGCGCGCAGGTTCGCATCGGAAGCGCCCGTAGCGGCGGGCGTCCCCCGAACCGCGCCGGCAAACGTCACATCAAGATGGACGTTCTCGGCGTCCTCCTCCCATTCGGACCCGATGAACTGCCAGTAGAGTTCGGCGGTGTCGGGCCAAGCCATGACGGCGCCCTCGATCATGTAGCTGACCCAAACGGTCACCTCATCTCCATCCGCACGCGGCAAGAAGACCTTGAGGCGGAGCGAATCGCCCCGACGCTCCACCGTGTACACATGGCCATCGCCGGAGTTCGCCGCCGGGACCTCGTGCATGGGCTGCGCCGCGCGGCGGGCCTCGGCCTCGTTCTCGGGGGCGTCGTCGAGCTCATACACAGAGAGAACCGTGATCGACGACGGCGTCCCCTGCTCATTTTGGGCGAGGGGGATATCCCAGTAGACGCCGTTGACCGTATCCTCGAACTCGAAGGTGCGCGCCTCGGTGACGAACAGATCGCCGTTCTCCTCGACCTGGGCCTGAACGCGCACGCTCGGCAAGGCGTATGTGCCAGCGTGGGCGGCTTGAGGGAGCGAGAACGTCGCCGCAAAGGAGGCGAGTGCGATCAACACGACCATCGGAAGCGCACGCCATGAGACGCGGGCGGAAAAACGAGGGTGTGAAGGGGAGGTGGGCATACCGAGCCGCCTTTCTCCAAGTCGGACATAGGCACATTGTACCCGCACACATATGCACGCGGACCCAAGCCCCCGCAAACGACGATTCGGCAAACGAGTCCATACGCGGACGTATACTGGTCATCAGTACCCAAGACCACCAGAGAAGGGATCGCAGATGGCCATGAACGAAAGCGTAGCCAAGGCACTCGAAGAGCAAATCAACAAGGAGCTGTACTCGGCGTACCTGTATCTCACCTTTGCCGATTACTACGAGGAGCGGGGTCTCAAGGGTTTTGCCAATTGGTATGAGATCCAGGTGAAAGAGGAAGTCGACCACGCAATGGCCATGCGGCGCTACCTGCTGGACAACGACTACAAGCCCACCATGCTCGCCATCGATCAGCCCAACATGAGCTTTGAGAACGACCTCGCACCGCTCGAGGCCGGCCTCGCGCACGAGGAGTACATCACGAGCCTCATCCACCGCTGCTACGAGATCGCGCACGAGATGCACGACATTCGCGCACTGCGCATGCTCGACTACTTCGTGAAAGAGCAGGGCGAGGAGGAGGCCAACGCCCGCGACATGGTGACCAAGATGAAGCTGTTCGGCAGCGATCCCAAGGGTCTGTACGACCTGGACCGTGAGTATCAGGCCCGCGTGTACACGCAGATGACCGCGCTGCCGCTGTAGGACGCGCGCCTCCCCATGCACCGGTCGGACTCCGAGAAGCCCGCCCATGCGCCAACCGATTGGCGATAAGTCCCCGTTCTTGCCCCACGTGCCCTTTTTACCGGGCGCAGAAGAGTGCGCAGGAAACAAAAACGCCCCCTGAGCTGCAACGACTCAGGGGGCGTATCATTTCAACTGGCGGAGAGCTGGGGATTCGAACCCCAGAAGGGCTTTGCGGCCCTTACTCGCTTAGCAGGCGAGCACCTTCGGCCTCTCGGTCAGCTCTCCGTGACAGCCAGTCGATGATAACGCACTTCCGCGGGCTTGACCAGGGCATGGACCCAACAATTCAAAACTAGCCCAAGAAACCGGGGCCGACAACCATGTTGTCCCTATGTTCGCGCACCCAATCCCACGTGAAGCTCTCGATAAGCGCCTCCGCAGTGCGCGGCGTCGCGTCCGGCAACATTCCAATCGCATAGGCGATACGTCCCAGCAACTGTTCGGGCGTGTCAAACCGAGCGCGAAGCTCCCCCATATCGAGGTCCCGATCGCGTTTGGAAAGACGCCTGCCACCGGGTGCGACGAGTAGGGGCGCGTGGGCATATCGCGGGTGCGCGTATCCGAGCAGATCTTGCAGGTAGATCTGGCGTGCCGTCGAGGTGAGCAAATCGCAGCCCCGCACTACCTCCGTAACACCCATCGCAGCGTCATCCACCACCACCGCGAGCTGATAGGCGAATACCCCGTCGCTGCGCCGTACGAGAAAGTCGCCGCAATCGCGCGCCAAGACCTCGCAACGGGGACCGTACGTGCGGTCGACGAAGGAAACCGCGCCCGCAAGATCACCCGCATCCGGCACGCTCAGGCGAATCGCCGGAGGTCGGGTGGCGGAACGCTCGGCGACCTCCGCCGCCGTCAACGCACGGCATGTCCCCGCATACACGGGTGCTCCGTCGCTCGCATGCGGGGCGCTCGCGGCATGCAGTTCCGCACGTGTGCAAAAACAGGGATAGAGCAGGCCGAGCGAATCGAGCCTGCCCAAAGCGGCCTCATATGCGTCAAGCCGATCGGTTTGCCGGTATGGCCCCTCGTCCCAATCGAGTCCCAGCCAGCGCAGGTCATCCATGAGCAGCTCCGCCCATGGACCGCCTTTGGCGCGATCGTCGAGGTCCTCGATGCGCAACACGAGCCTGCCACCCTGGCTGCGAACAGAGAGCCACGCCAATAACGACGCCACGACATTGCCCAAGTGCATGCGTCCCGTGGGCGAGGGGGCAAAGCGACCGACCACGGGACCCGGGGCGACCGCAGTGCTCGAACGAGGCGTCGCGTCGCCCGTCGCGTGCTCACCGGGCATGGCGGCAGATGAAGACCGCTCCTCCCCCATTTTCTCTATGCCCACGGATCGCGCTCGAACAACGGCTCGGGGTCGGGGCGACGATCGGAATATGGATCATAGCCATCGTCGTCCTCGTTCTCCGCACGGATGCACGGGTCTTGGTATCCGGGCGTTTCGCCGTTGCCGTCGCTCCGTTCGCTCACCATGAAATCGCCTTTCGCTCGAAATACGGGTACCCCAATGCCTCCAAGGCCTTGGGGTACCGTTATCCCACAAAACGCCCCGGCCTGCAAAGGCCTTGCGGTTTGCCGTGGCGATCAGGGCGCCATGCTCTAAGACCATCAGCCTGGTTCCCAGTGCCCCACGGCGACGCCTGCCGTGGGGCACCCGCTCATCCCCGCCTACGCGACGACGAAGGAACCGTCCCCGGTGACGTCGATCCTCACCTCGTCGCCCTCGCGCACGCGGCCATCGATGATGGCGCTCGCGATTGCATCGACCACCTCGCGCTGAATGAGGCGCTTGAGCGGCCGGGCTCCGAACACGGGGTCCAACCCGCCTTCGGCGAGCGCCTGCTTGGCACGCGGCTCGATCTTAAGCGTCATGCGCTCCTTGGCCAGTCGTGCGCGCACATCGGCGAGCTGGATGTCGACGATCTTCTCGATCTGGGCCATGCCGAGCGGATGGAACACCACGATGTCGTCGATGCGGTTCAGGAACTCGGGCCTGAACGTGCGGCTCATGGCCTCGTCCACCAAGCGGCGCATCTCCTGCTCGTCGCGACCGGCATACTCGGCGATCGCGCTCGAACCGACGTTGCTCGTCATGATGATGATCGTGTTCTTAAAGCTCACCTGCCGACCTTGACCGTCGGTGAGTCGCCCATCATCGAGAACCTGCAGCAACACATTGAACACGTCCGGGTGCGCCTTCTCCATCTCATCCAGCAGGATGACGGAGTAGGACCTGCGGCGAACCGCCTCGGTAAGCTGACCGCCCTCGTCGTACCCCACGTATCCGGGAGGCGCGCCGATGAGGCGCTGCACGCTGAACTTCTCCATGTACTCGGACATGTCGATGCGCACGAGCGCGCGCTCGTCATCGAACAGGCACGAGGCCAGCGCTTTGGCGAGCTCGGTCTTGCCAACGCCGGTGGGTCCCAGGAAGAAGAAACTGCCGATCGGGCGGTCGGGGTCGGACAGGCCGGCGCGACTGCGCCGCACCGCGGCAGCGACGGCGCGCACGGCCTCGTCTTGGCCGATCACGCGCTCGTGCAACTGCTCCTCGAGACCTTGGAGCTTCTCGAGCTCGCCTTGCATCATCTTGGCCACCGGCACGCCGGTCCACGAGCTCACGACCTCGGCGATCTCGTCGGAGGTGACTTCCTCCTTGAGGGAGTTCTCGGCCTCCTTTTGCCCGGCGAGCTGCTCTTCGCCCTCGCGCACCTGGACCTCCAGGCCCGGGATCACGCTAAAGCGCAGCTCGGATGCACGAGCGAGGTCTCCGTCGCGCGTGGCGCGGGCCTCCTCGCCACGGGCCTCGTCCAGCTTCGCCTTGAGCTCTTGGACGCGATCGATCGCGTTCTTTTGGTTGAGCCATCCGGCCTTGGCCACGTTGAGCTTCTCCTGGACCTCGGCGATATCCTGGCGCAGGGCCTCCAGGCGCTCGGCGGAGGCTGCATCGGTCTCCTTTATGAGGGCCTGCTCCTCGATTTGCATCTGCGTGAGCTGGCGCGTGATGGCATCTATCTCGACTGGCATGGAATCAAGCTCCATGCGCAGGCGGCTCGCCGCCTCATCCACCAGGTCGATGGCCTTGTCGGGCAGGAAGCGGTCGGCGATGTAGCGGTTTGAGAGGTCGGCGGCGGCCACGAGCGCGCCGTCGGTGATGCGCACGCCGTGGAAGATCTCATACTTTTCCTTGAGCCCGCGAAGGATCGACACCGTGTCCTCCACCGTGGGCTCGCCCACAAACACCTGCTGGAAGCGACGGGCGAGGGCCGCATCCTTCTCGATGTACTTACGGTACTCGTCGAGCGTGGTCGCACCGATCGCGTGCAGATCACCGCGGGCGAGCGCGGGCTTCAAGATGTTGCCCGCATCCATGGAGCCTTCCGTCGCGCCGGCACCGACGATGGTGTGGAGTTCGTCGATGAACAAGATCACGCGACCCTCGGACTTCTCAACCTCCTTGAGCACGGCCTTGAGACGGTCCTCGAACTCGCCGCGGAACTTGGCGCCCGCCACCAACGCGCTCATGTCGAGCTCGATGAGGTCGCGATCGCGCAACGTGCTGGGAACGTCGCCCGCGACGATGCGCTGGGCGATTCCCTCGACGATAGCGGTCTTGCCCACACCGGGTTCGCCGATGAGCACCGGGTTGTTCTTGGTGCGCCGGGAAAGAACCTGGATGGTGCGACGGATTTCCTCGGTACGGCCGATCACCGGATCGAGCTTACCCGCACGTGCAAGGTCGCATATATTGCGGCCGTACTGCTCAAGCGCCTCGAACTCGGTCTTGGAGTCCGCAGAGGTCACGCGATCATCGCCGCGCAGCTCGGTGTAGACCTCCTCGATGCGCTCTCGCGTCACGCCGCCGTCGGCCAGGATGCGGCCGGCCTCGCCCTTGTCCTCGGCGAGCGCCATGAGCAGGTGCTCGGTCACCACGAAGTTGTCGCCCATCTTGGCGGCCTTCTTCTCCGCACGCTCGAGTACGCGCGTAAGATCGCGGCCGAGCTGCTGCTGGGCACCTTCGACCTTGGGGGCGCGCTCTATGGCCATCTGGGTCGCGTTCGCGAGCTGGGCGGGGTCGGCGCCGATGCGCTCGATGATTACGGAGATGTTGCGCTCCCCACCGGTGAGCAAAGCCGCGAGCAGGTGGATCGGCTCCACCGCGCCGGCCTGCGCATCGGCCGCGATGCCGATGGCGCTTTGCAGGGCCTCCCGCGAAGTCACGGCAAGCTTGTCGATTCTCATGGAATCACCCTCTCTCGCAACCCCTCTTGGCCCCGCCTCAACGGGGAACCGTCTCTCAAATTGAGACGGCCGAATCAACGGGCCTCAGGGTTGCACCCGGCCGCCCTACGGGGCGGCACACTGTTTTATCGAGAATTATTGTTGCCGGTACACGGCCGATGTATACCAGAATCTAAGTCTTCATATATAAGATTTTCTTAGTGTGCGAATGATGGGTTGGCCCTGACCGCCCCAGGTCGGCCTCGCGGGATGTGCACCATGGGCCCACATGGCGGCAGCAACGCACCCCGGGGTCTCCATCAGGGGCCCGGTCTGCAACCGGCCTCAACAGCTCAAAGCCGACTCAGGATGTAATCGTAATTCTCGCGACGGTGCGGAACGGTGCAGGCGCTGCAATCCTTGATTCGCGCCCCATCGGCACCGTCTATATAGGTGAAATTCCCGCCGCAGTCCTCGCCCAAGCGATAGAGCGGGCAAAAGCAGAACAGGCAGTTCAGCTCATCGGCCGGCATGTCGTGACACGGGTAGAACTCACAGGCGCTGTGATTGAAGAACCGATAATTCCCACCTGCGGGCATACCGCTCGCCCCGCCGTTCTCCTCAGGCACCGCCACCCTCTTTCTCGCCCTCGATCCTTCGCTCAGCGCCGTCCATCTCGATGCAGGAAGACCCCACCCCGAGATATCACAGGCCGCCTCCGGACAGCAGGCCGCGCAAGACCTTCTCGGGGTCGGCCGAACCGTCTCGTGGCGCGAGCGCCGTGATGCGCTTCTGCATCTTGAGCTCGTGGAGCTCGTCCTCGAGTTGGCGCACGCGGGCGCGCAGCTTCTCGGCCTCGAGCTCGCGCGCCTCGGCACGCTCCTTCATGTCCAAGATACGCACCACACCGGCAAGGTTGATGCCCTCGTCGGTAAGCTGGTTGATGAGCTCGAGGCGCTCGATGTCGGCTTGGGAGTACAGGCGCGTGTTGCCGCCCGAGCGCTTGGGATTGACCAGTCCCTTGGACTCATACACGCGCAGCGTCTGGGGATGCATGCCCGTGAGCTCCGCGGCAACGGAGATCATATACAGCGGTTTGTTACGGCTCTCTTCGGCCATGCTTCCCCCATTCGATCGAATCATCGAATCCTATTGTACGCGTCGCGTGCCGGGGCGCGTCGACCCGACGCGAGCAGATGTGCAAAATGCGCCCATCCTCAAACTGCGCAATGCGCAATTTGTACCTGTCCCCAATTGCCAGCATTGGGGCATATGCGGCGTTACATACCGGAACGGTAGATGCGCTCGTCGGCGTCACGGAGCTTCTCCAGGGCGGAGCGCTCCTTTTCCGTCAGGCTCACAGGCACCTTCACGCTCACCGTGGCGAGCAGGGCGCCGGTATGGCCCGACCGCTTCACATCGGGCATGCCCATGTCCTTGAAGCGGAAGCTCTTTCCCGACTGGGTCCCCGCGGGGACCTTGAGGCGCAGCGTCTTGCCCGAGGGCGTGGGCACGTCGACCGTGCAACCCAAAGCGGCCTCGTACATGGACACCGGAACGTCGATCGCAACGTCGGCGGACTTACCGCGGCGTTTGAACACCGGATGCTCCGCCACGCGAAACTCGATGAGCATGCTGCCGCGCGGACCGCCGTTCACTCCGTACTCGCCGTGATTTTTGTACCTCAACTTCATGCCGTCGTAGCAACCGGCGGGGATCGTCACCTCGATGGTGTCGCTCTCCCCCGTGGAGGGGATGCGATGCGTGACGCTGCGCTTGGCCCCATGCAGGGCCTCGTCGAACGTCACGTCGATCACGGCGCGCAGGTCGTTGCCCTTGCGGGCGCGAGCACGGCCGCCCCCGAACATGTCGCCAAAATCGAACGACGAAGGGTCGGCGCCATACGCGCCGCTCACACCCTCGCCGCGGAACATGCTGCCGAAGATATCGGCCATCGACGGACCGCCGGCGCCGCCGGTATACGCATAGCCGCCTTGACCGGGAATGCCGCCGAACTCCAGCATCATGTCATATTCTTTGCGCTTGTCCGGATTGGACAGCGTCTCATACGCCTCGGAGATCTCCTTGAACTTCGCCTCGTCACCCCCGCGATCAGGGTGATACTTCTGGGCCAGCTTGCGAAATGCCGACTTGATCTCCTTGTCGGAGGCGTTCTTGCTTACGCCCAGGACATCGTAAAAGCTCTTAGATGAAGGCATGTGAACCCTCCCTTCCCAAAGAGGGCCCCGGGCGTCTCATCCCAGGGCCCTGCCTGAATCGTGCAAATGTGCAACCGCGAGCCGCTACTCGGTCTCGGCGTCCTCGTCGATCGTCGGGCGGGTCTCGCCGCCATAGGTCACGGTGACCATGGCGGGGCGCAGGACCTTGCCGCCCATGCGGTAGCCCTTCTGGTACACGTCGTTGACGGTCTCGTCGTACTGGGACGCATCCTCCACGCGGCCGACAGCCTGGTGGATGTTGCAGTCGAAAGCCTCTCCCTTGGGGTCGATGGCCTCGACGCCCTCGCCGTCGAACACGCTGAGCAGTTTGGAGCAAACGGCATCGACGCCGTCGACGAACTGCTTGAAATCATCGGCGAGCTCCTGAGAGCGGGCGTGGTCGAGCGCGCGCTCCATGTCGTCCACCACGGGCAGCAGGGCCTCGATGAGCCGCTCGGTGGCGCGGGCGCGCTCGTCCAGGCGCTCTTGGGCGGTTCGGCGACGGTAATTCTCCCAATCGGCCTGCAGGCGGGCGTGACGGTTCACGGCGTCGGCGGCCTTGGCGTCGGCGGCCTCGCGGGCGTCCTCAGCGGCGGCGAGCTGCTCGCGGACCTCGGCCAGCTCGGCTGCGACCTTCTCGTACTTCAGCTTGAAATCGTTGTCCGCAGCCTCCTCGCCGGCACGAATGGCGGCCTCGACCATCTCCTCCTCGGTCATCTCCTCGGTTTCGTCGGCCATGACGGCTGCCTCCTTCTCAACGGTTGTATCGGCGGAATCAGGTGCCTGCGCGGACGCCTCGACGGCATCCTCCACGGGTATCTTCACGTCCGTCTCCTTATCATGCAACGGGCGGCCGGCTCGCCAGCTGGCAGGCCGGCCGCCCAGAACTCTCATGCGGCGTCGCGCGCGGGGCGCGCGGCGGATGCGTCTCGAGGAGCTTACTCCTCGTCGTCGACGACCTCATACTCGGCGTCGACCACATCGTCGGCGGCAGCGGAGGCATCGGTGCCGGGCGCTGCGGCCTGGGCATCGGCGTAGACCATCTGGGCCAGCTCGTAGGCCACGGACTGCAGGGCCTCACCGGCAGACTTGATGGCCTCGATGTCGGAACCCTCGAGCGCCTTCTTGGCGTCTGCGATGGCGGACTCGGCCTTGGACTTGAGATCGCCGGAAACCTTGTCGCCCAGCTCGTTCAAGGTCTGCTCGGTGGAGTAGCACAGGGAGTCGGTCTGGTTGCGGGCCTCGACCTCCTCCTTCTGCTTCTTGTCCTCCTCGGCGTGGGACTCGGCGTCCTTCACCATGCGATCGACTTCCTCGTCGGAAAGCGCGGTGGAACCGGAGATGGTGATGGACTGCTCCTTACCGGTGCCCTTGTCCTTGGCGGAGACCTTCACGATGCCGTTGGCGTCGATGTCGAAGGTGACCTCGATCTGCGGCACGCCGCGGCGGGCGGCCGGGATGCCGGGAAGCTGGAACTTACCGAGGGACGTGTTGT
>JAHHSP010000040.1 GCA_020025115.1 Collinsella sp.
CCGAAATCGACGTCATGAACAGAGCGGAGGGGACGGCCCTCACCGGCGCCGTCTCAAATTGGATCAACTCGATCGGAGGGGCATCGATGGAGGTCGACCCGTTGAGGTAGGCAACTTTGGCGGTGCTCCCCTCCCGTCCGAACAAGACGTCCGTCTCCGGACCGGACATGACGATCTGACTCTGGTAGGTAAGGCCCAGGACATCACGGTAAAACGCAATCGAGCGCTCGATGTCGGTAACCGTCAATCCGACGTGGTAGATGCGACCGACCATGTTGTGTCTCCAATCTCGATATCGGGATTCGGGTCCATGCGCCCTTGGGGGCGCGCCCGTCCGGTACTCATGCCCCCCATGCCCAAATCCATTCGCACGAGCGGGGGCGGAGCTGGCCGTCCACAAAAGCGCCATTTTAAGTTACCATGAGTTAACTGTTATCCGCATGCCGACCCACCCCGCCGGTCCCAGGCCGATCGCGGGCGGCGCGGGTCGCGCTTGCGGACGCCGTGGGAAAGAGAGGCCCCGACATGAGAGACACTGGTCGTTTGCCCCTATTCGGCGTGGGACCGGCCTGCGTCGCCTCCATGGCATGCGTACTCGTGGGAACCCTGGCGCTCTGGAAGATGGGGGCGCTCGCATCGGGCGATATCCCAAAGCTCGCGCCCGTCTTTGCCGCATTCGGGGGCGCGCTGGCGCTCGGCGGCATCGCGATCTGGATTCAAGCCGTCCTGGTGACCCGCATCGACCATGCCGTCAAGCAGGGAGAACTCATCACGGGCGGGATATACGCCTGGGTACGCAACCCCGTATACACCGCCATGGCCATGCTCCTGTCCGGAGCCGGGCTGCTCACGGGCAACGCCTGGTTTCTCCTGCTCCCGCCCGTCTTTTGGCTGGACGTCACGGTCTGGGTCAAGGCGACTGAGGAGAGATGGCTTTCCGCTCGGTTCGGCTCGGCATATGTCGACTACTGCGCCAGGGTCAATCGCTGCATTCCGCGACCTCCACGCCGGAAGCCGTGACCCCTCCCCCATTTTTTTGGTACCGCCGAGCGCGCATATGGAAAAGCCGGCCATGGCGCGCGTCCATGACCGGCTTTCATCGAGATCGATCGCGCCGAGGGCGGGATCGGGAGAATGGCCCGAACCAACGGATCGACCGGGCCCGGCATCACTTACCGGACTCGGCATCATCGCGGCGATCGCCGTCCGCCCTGCATGCGCGCCAGACGGCATACTTGTGCGCACCTGCGCATAGCGAGAGCACGACGGCTGCGGGGAGGGCCAACGCGCCCACGACGATCATGGGCATGACGGTGTAGAACACTGACTCGAACATCGTGGAACCCCTTACGCGAACAGCCCGCCGGCGATGCCGACGATGCCGGTGAAGGCCAGCGCCATGAGGGAGGCGCTCACCAACATGATGGGCAGGCCCCGCAGGGCGCGCGGCACCATGCGCTGGTCGATGCGCCGATATACAGACGCGAACAAGACGATGGCCAAGAAGACGCCCAGCCCGGCGCCAAGCGAAGAACCAAGCGCCGCATCCCAACCCATGGTGCCGGCAAGGACCTCGTTTCCGAGGGGAACCGCGAGCACGCAGGCGTTGCACGCCGCGATGGGACACAGGGCCAGCAGGCGCTCGCGATCGGCGATGGGCCTCTTGACGCCGAGCGCGGTGGCGATGGCCACCACGGCCGCCCAGCTCACGATCACGTACGCGAGCGGGGTCAGGTACTCGATACCCCAGGGCATCATGACCAGCGCGTAGACCGGCCAGCCAAGGGCACCGGAGACGGCCACCGCGCCGCACACCATGCCGCCGAACCACACGCAGGACTGCGGGCGCCCGGCCGCAATGATCACGGATACCATGCCGATGACCTGGGCGAAAACCAGGTTATCGTCGAGTGCCGCGGTGAACAGCGCGCTCAGGAACACCATCAGCGCTCACCCCCTTCCGCACCGTCGGCTTCCCCACGCGCACGGCCGCCGAGGGCCTGTTCGATCGACTGCGTGAAGACGGCGATGAGGGCCAAGATCAACAGGGAGCCGACGGGCTTGCCAAAGGCCGCGATCGGTGAGGAGGCGAGCTCGGCCATGGTCAGGCCAAATACGCGCCCCGTGGTGAACATTCCGTTGAGGAAGCCGATGACCGTCAAGGTGCACAGCACCGAGAGAGCCGCGAAGACGGCGGTCCCAAGTGGGGACTTGGCGGGGGCGACCACAAGGCCCTCCCCCACCATCCAAGCGGCTGCCAAAGCGTTGACGGAAGCCAGGGGCACGTACGCGCCCAGGGACTCATGCACCACGGGATCGATCACCCGGACGGCAAAGCCGAGGAGCGTGGTCACGGTGACGCTCACCATGAGCATGACCGCCGTGCGCGACCAAGTGCCGGTAAAGGAGCGCAAGACGGGTGCGAGCAGGGCCATGGAGAGAATGGCGACAGCGCTCACGGCGCCGATGGCAAGGCCATTTTCCAGCGAGGTCGCAGCCGCCAAGCCGGGAAGCGACCCGGCCACGACCAAGAAGGTGGGCGTGCGGACCATGTCCGCGATGCGCTCGTCGCGCTCGCGTGCGATGTTCTCGTTCAGGGACATCAGTTTCCTCCCATCTGGGCGTAGGCGGAAAACGCTATGTTCAGGCAATCGACCACCGCGCGGGAGGTAAAGGTCGCGCCGGAGACGGCGTCCACGTGGACCTGACCGGCACCGGCCTCCTCGACTGTCAGCTCGCCGGTGGGAAGGACGCCCGTGAAGCCGCCGAAGTACTCCTCGGAAAGGGCGTTGGTGCCGATGCCGTCGGTCTCGTCCTCGGCGACCACCTGGATGCCGGCCACGGTGCCGTCGGCGTTGATGCCCACCATGAGCTCGACATCACCGTGGTAGCCCTGAGCGGAGGTGACATCGAAGACCCATGCACCGGTATCGGAGCGGTACACGGAGTTCAGGCCATCGACGGCGGGTGCGGTCTGGGCCTCGAAAGAGGTGGCGTCCGGAAACAGAATCTTGCGCTGGGATCCGCCCTTGGCCTCATCCAACGCCAAATCGGAGGCGGCGAACAAGCCCGCAAGGCCATGATGGACGCCGGAGGTCAAACCGGCGCACAGCAGGGCGACGAGCAGCACGGCGCAGGCGGAGAAGATGGCGCCGTCGCGACGACGGGCCAGAGGGCACTTGCTAGATGAGGGCATGCTTGGCACCTCCCGCGGGCTGAGGGCGCGTGAGACGGTCGATCAGCGGGGTGAACATGTTCATGAACAGGATGGAGAACGCCACGCCCTCGGGAGCCGAGGCGAACAGGCGCACGAGGGCGGTGATGAGACCGCACCCCACGCCAAAGACGACCTTGCCCTTGGCGGTCATGGGGGTAGTGGTGTAATCGGTGGCCATGTAGAACGCACCGAGCGCGATACCTCCGGAAAGGATCTGGTAAACAGGGTCTTGCCCGGCGATGAGCGTGACCACGGCCACCGTGGCGATGAAGGGCGCGGTGGCCCAGGCGTCGACCACGCGCAGGACGAGCAGGAAGATGTAACCCGCGAGCAACGTGATGATGCAGGTCTCCCCCAGCGCCCCTGCATGCAGTCCAAACATCATGTCCACGTAGCTGTAGGGCTCCTGGCCCGCGGCGTTCATCGCCAGGGGCGTCGCACCGGTGACGGCGTCGAGCGGGCGGCCCATGATGTCGGGGTAGGAGCCGAGCGCGACCGGCAACGCGAGCATGATGAGCACGCGGGCGGCCACGGCGGGGTTGGCGAAGTTGCACCCGATCCCGCCGAAGAGCATCTTGACCACCGCAATGGCGAACACGGTGCCGAGGATGGCCGGCGGATACGCGCAATCGGCCGGGAGCGTGAAGGCGAACAACATGGCCGTGACCACGCAGGACAGGTCGCCGGCGGTGCTCTCGCGATGCATGAGGGCGCAGCAGGCATGCTCGGTCACGAGCGCGGTTGCCACGCACACCAGCACGAGCAGCGGCGCTCCCAACCCATAGAGGAACACGGACGCCACGAGCGTGGGCAGCAGCGACAGGCACACCATGCCCATGATCCACTGCGTGGAGCCCTTGCCGTGGAAGTGCGGCGACGCCTCGTTGATGAGGTTCATGGCCTACGCCTCCTTCTTCTCGGACGGGGCGGTCAGGCGGGCTACCTCGCCTCGATAGACGGCCTTGCCCTCGCGGATGGACGCGGTGATCCTGCGATGAGCCGGGCACACATACGCGCACGAACCGCACTCCATGCAATTCATGACGGCGAGCTCGTCGAGCGCCACCGCGTCATGGCCTCGAGAGGCGGCGTCGAGGGCGAAGGGCTCGAGGGACAACGGGCACGCGCGCACGCAGCGGCCGCATCGGATGCACGCGGTCTCGTCGGGCAGGACGGCGGAGTCGTGCAGGACGACGATGGCGTTGTTCGCCTTGATGATCGGGCAGTCGATATCGGTGATGGTGCGGCCCATCATGGGGCCGCCCATGATGATCTTCCGTGGCTCTTTGACCATGCCCCCCGTCGCATCGATGACGTCGCGGACGCTCATGCCGAGCGGGATGCGGTAGTTGCCCGGATTGGCGATGCAGTCGCCGGTGACCGTGACGGTCTTGCAGGTGAGGGGCATCCCGTACCGGAAATACTGCTCGACGCGCGAGATGGTGGTGACGTTCACCACCAGGCAGCCCACATCGATCGGCAGGCCGCCGGCGGGGACGTCGCGCCCGGTGGTCGCCTTGATGAGGACCTTCTCGCCGCCGGCGGGGTACTTGGTCGGGATCTCCATGACCTCGATGCGCTCGGCATGGCCCTTTTCCCTGACCACTCGCCTGAGCTCGTGAACGGCCTCGGGCTTGTTGTCCTCGACGCCGATCACGGCCGCGGGAATCTCCAGGGCCTCGATCGCACGGAACACGCCGTCGATGACGCGCTCGGAATGTTCCATCATCTGGCGGTAGTCACTCGTGATATACGGCTCGCACTCCATGCCGTTGACCACGAGATATTCGAAGCTCTTGCCCTCGGGGGCGCGCATCTTGAACCACGTGGGGAACGACGCGCCGCCCAAACCGACCATGCCGGAGTCGCGCACGCAGGCGATGAACTCCTCCTTGTTCGAGTAGGTCGGCGACGAGAGCGAGGGATCGGGTTCCATCTTGCCGTCGGAGACGATCTCGACGACGGGTGCGGTGGCGCCCGTCGGCAATTTCTCCGTTGCGACCCTGCTCACCGTGCCCGAGATGCTGGCGTGGATGGGCGAGCCCAAGCCGCTCACCTCGCCGATCAGGGTACCCACATACACATGGTCGCCCTCGTTCACCACCGGGCTGGCCGGCGCGCCGATGTGCATGTTCATCGGAATGAGCACGCGCTCGGGCGGGGTGATGGACGCACAGGCGAAATCCCGCATATCCTTGCACTGAGGCGGATGCACTCCGCCCCTCGTCTTGTGCAGAGAAAACATTGGCCTCCCTTCCATATTTCCTCCAGGCGCTCGGCGCACATACCGCGGCCGCGACGCATATCGAATCGAAATTGTAACGGGTTTCCCCGTGATATAGATTGCCAAACGACATATTTATGCAGCTTGGAGCCTTTGGCGGAACACGGCGGGCCCGATCGCCAAAAGCGACCGCCCCGGTCCGATGCACGGGCCGGGGCGGGACGGAGACCTCTTATGTGGCGAGTCGCTCGCGCGGTGACATGCAGGCGGCTAAAAGCCGATCCCATGTCCGGATAGCGCGCCGTACAGCAAAATGCCCGTCGCGGCGACGAACACCACCCCCTGGACAACGGCATTGCGACCTGCGCGGGTGAAGGTGATGGAGGCCATGGCAAGGTCGTCGCCATACTTGCGAGCCTGCTTGAGGCCCATGGCGATGGTCGCAGCGTTGAGCATGAAGCCCATGACGGGCAGGAAGAGCAGCTCTCCCTTGGTACCGTAGCGAAGCACCTCTCCGGCCGCGTTGACCTTCATGGGGACCTGCTCGCCCAGCTCGGGGAAGGCCATGAGGACCATGAGCACGGGAACGAAGGCGATCATGAGGGCGAGCAGGGCCTTCATGCCGGCGGATTTACCGTAAGAGAACATAGCGCACCTTTCGAAGATGGGCCGCCATGCGGCGGCGTGCGGAATCGCATCGCGAAGACCGCCGAGGTCTCTCCCGACGGCCCCTCGAATCTACACGTTGAAACGGAAGTGGACCACGTCGCCGTCCTGCATGACGTAGTCCTTGCCCTCCATGCGCAGGCGACCGGCCTCCTTGGCGCCCTTCTCGCCGCCGAGGGCGACGTAATCTTCGAAGGCGATGGTCTCGGCCTTGATGAAGCCGCGCTCGAAGTCGGTGTGGATCACGCCGGCGGCCTGCGGGGCCGTGGCTCCCCGGCGAACCGTCCAAGCGCGGACCTCGACCTCGCCCGCGGTGAAGAAGCTCTGCAGGCCGAGCAGCTTGTACGCGGCCTGGGCCAGGACCTCGAGGCCGGAGCGCTCGAGGCCCAAATCGGCCAGGAACTCGGCGGCTTCCTCCGGATCGAGCTCGGAAAGCTCGGCCTCGACCTTGGCGCAGATCGGAATGGGCGTGACGCCGTCGATGGGATCGAGCTCGGCGGTGAGCATGTCCTCGTCGACGTTGGCCACGTAGAGCATCGGCTTCATGGTCAGCAGGAACAGGCCCTTGGCGGCGGCGCGCTCCTCGTCGGTCATCTCCATCGTGATGGCGCGGTTGCCCTCGTTCAGCCATGCGACCAAACGCTTGGCCACCGCGAGCTTGGGGGCGAGCTCGGCATCGCGCTTGGCCTCCTTCTCGAGCTTGGGAAGCTGCTTCTCGAGCGTCTGGATGTCGGCCAGGATGAGCTCGGTCATGATGGTCTCGGCATCGCTCGCCGGATCGACGAACTCGCCCGTATGATTGGCCTCGCGCATGACATCCGGGTCTTTGAAGTAACGGACGACTTGGCAGATGGCATCGCACTCGCGGATGTTGGCCAGGAACTGGTTGCCCAGGCCCGCGCCCTCGGAGGCGGCGCCCTTCACCAGGCCGGCGATGTCGACGAACTCGACGGTGGCCGGGAGGATGCGCGCGGGGTTCACGATCTTGGCGAGCGCGTTCAGGCGATCATCCGGCACGTCGACGATGCCGACGTTCGGGTCGATCGTGGCGAAGGGATAGTTCGCGGCCAGGCCGCCCTTCTTGGTGAGGGCGGTGAACAGCGTGGACTTGCCCACGTTGGGCAGGCCGACGATTCCGATGGAGAGCGCCATGGGGTTCCTTTGCTCAAGCTCAGCGTCACATGCGCTGCGTATACGTAAACTTGTCCATTATAGACCGATACGGCCCGGATGGCTCATGCGCGAGCGTGAACAACATGTCGCCAGCGCATCATTCATTCATCCAGCTCCAAATCATTTGCCGCCATAAATTCTTCGACCCTGGCGTTTTCTTTTCTTGTAAGACCCGTTATATCGAACAGCCTTGTCGTGCCGTTCAGAACGTCTGACTCGACTAAATAGCCTCGTTCGCGCGCAATCGTGCTTAAACTTGCCGCAGGGGTTGGTTTGCGTAGATTCCTAATCAAGAAGTCAACGTCTAAGGTCCTGATATTGGGGGCAAAGCCTTCGATTAACCCGGCCTCCCGATAAACGAACTCCGCCCAGGACCCCACCAGGATGACGTGTCGCATGCATCCAGCATCTTCAATTAGGTCAAGGATTCTGCAAAAAGCCCTTTGCTGTTCATTCATTTCGAAGACGCCTTCCCAATGCGCGCTCGATTTGCCTCTGCACCGCACGCTGCTCCTTTAAAGCCGCCTGCAGCTCTTTACGTCGAGCTATCTTTCCTCGAACCTCTTCGACTTCAGAAATCTGAATATAATCGGACCTCACCTTATCGCCTTCTCGATAATTGAGGTAGTAGTAATCACGAGAACCGATCCTTCGAGTCCGGACGCTGCCCTTGGGCAGGGATGCGATCTCTTCCTCCATAAGACGCACCAAACGTGCGGAGCGCTCGTATTCTTCCTCGAGTATGTCTTCCAACACGGACATGTGCCACGCCCTCCCTCAGCTTAATCGAAGTTTACCCTACATTTTGAATTTTTATAAATTTTGTAGGGTAAATGCTTCAAGCGTGACGACCATGGAGCTCGGGGTGCTGCTGCAGGGCGAAAAGCATAAGCGGACGCGCATGCAGAACGGCACCGTCCCATTAGCTCCCGTAATAATTGCCTATGGAATTCTTCCGTTTGCTTGGCCGAAATTGACGAATTCCATAGGCAATCCCCAGTGCGCCGTGGGTAATCAGGGCAAACGGCGTCTCCGAATTTACAAAGGCGGCTCTTTAGTCTGCGAGCTTTTCAATCTGATCGAGAGCCTTGCCGAGCTTTTGCTTGACCTCGGTTTTGGCCTGCGCGTACTCAACCTTGGCCTCCGCGGCGAGCTTGGCCTTGCGCTCGGCCTCGGGATCGGGGACGACCAACTCGGCACCGTCGCGCTCGGCCATCTTAAGGGCGTGGTCGGAACATACCTCGGCGCACAACCCGCACCCGATGCAATACGCGGGCTCGATGTCGAGCCTGCCGTCGTCGAGCAGATCGCAGGCAAAGGTCGGGCACGCCTCGACGCAAGCTCCGCACATCGTGCATTTGTCGTGGTCGAACTCGGGGAACTGCACGCGGACGTTCTCGGCGAGCTCGGGGTGCTGCTGCAAGGTGGAGAGCATGAGCTGGCGCCCCTGCGTGAGGATGCGGCGGCGCTTATGCGTGGTCACGCCGCAGGCGCTGTTCAGCGTCTTTTCCAACGCGCTCACGCGGCTCGAATGCTCGCGGATGTGTTGCGTCACACTGGCGACGGCCGCCGTGGCAGGCGTGAGTTTGGACACCGCGAGGCCCGTCTGGCGGACGATCTTGTCCATGAACTCCTTGCGCTCGTACTCGCGACGCTTGGTGCACTTGAGCTCGCGCGACTCGACCTCGAGGCCCATGCCGCGGCCGGCCCACTCCTCGGCCTCGCCGATGGCTTCGCCGAGCATCTCCTCACCGCAGGCGTTGCGGCAGTTCGCGCAGATGTCCAGCGGGAGATAGACGCTCACATTGGGGAAATCGGTCAGGATGGAAAACCAGGTCTCGCGCGTCACATCGCCGACGCACGCCACGAGCACCTCATTTTCGCGCGGGATGCGCCTGAGGGCGCGCGTGCAGGCGACATACGCGGTCTCGTGCGCGGTGGCAGCGCGGGCGACGGCGTCGTAAAGCTTCTTGGGCTGCAGGCGCGGACTCACGAACGCCTCGGTGGGGCAAGCGGCGACGCACAGGCCGCACTTGCGGCAGCTGTCCAACACGTCGATTGCGCCGTCCTCGATCTCGATCGCGTTCACCGGGCACACGTCCATGCACGCACGGCAGCTGCTCTTCTCGGATCTGCACGCCAGGCACGGGGTGCAGTTGACGCGCGGACGCTCTTTGTAATCGGCGGGATTCCAATGTGGCTTGCTCTCGTCCACGGTGCCCAGCAGCGCATCCGTAATGCTCCCAAAGGGATTCTTGAGGACGTCGACCCCTTTGCTGATCTCGATGATGTCATCGAACATATCGTGCTGCTCGGCCATGCGAACTCCCTTATCGCGCCCAGGCAAGCGCGCAGATGCGAAGCGCCCGCGATGGCGGGCGCATATGAACCGTTGTCCGTTTATTGT
>JAHHSP010000041.1 GCA_020025115.1 Collinsella sp.
GGGCGGCCTGTTCGTCCACGAGGGCAAGCTCATCGGCAAGCTCTCCGAGGGCGACACCGTCTTCGCGGGCTACGACCTCGACCGCCGCGGCCTGCTCCGACGCAACCACACCGCGACCCACCTGCTCGACGCCGCCCTCAAAGAGGTCCTGGGCGATCACGTGAACCAGGCCGGTTCGCTTGTCTCTCCCGAGGCCCTGCGCTTCGACTTCACCCACTTCGAGGCCATGACCTCCGAGCAGATCCGCTCTGTCGAAGACCTCGTGAACGAGCAGATCCTCGCCGCCAAGCCCGTCGTGACCCGCGTGATGGGCATCGAGGAGGCCAAGGCGTCCGGCGCGGTCGCCCTGTTCGGCGAGAAGTACGGCGACACCGTCCGCGTCGTCTCCGTCGGCGCCGAGGACGAGCCGTTCTCCCGTGAGCTGTGCGGTGGCACGCACGCGGCGAACACCGCCGAGCTCGGGTTGTTCAAGATCGTCTCCGAGTCCTCCACCGGCTCCAATGTCCGTCGCATCGAGGCCGTGACCTCGACCGGCGCCATCGTCTACCTCGAGCAGCGCGCCGCGCTCGCCGAGTCGGCCGCATCCCAGCTCAAGTGCCGCATCGAAGAGGTCCCCGCACGCATCTCCTCCCTGCAGGCCGAGCTCCGCGAGTCCAACCAGAAGCTCAAGCGCGCGCTCACCGGCGGTGGTTCCGACGCCATCTCCTCGGCCATCGAGCATGCCCAGGATATGGGCGGCTACAAGCTCGTCGTGGCCGAGCTCGCCGGCCTGGAGGCATCCGACCTCCGCAGCGTCTGGGACACCGTTCGCCAGAAGGTCTCCGGCGCTTGCGCCTGCGTGCTTGCCACGGTGACCGAGAAGGGCACGCCCGCCCTGATCGCCGCCGCGACTGACGATGCGGCCGCCGCCGGCTTCCACGCGGGCAATGTCATCAAGCAGATCGCACCCCTGGTCGACGGACGCGGCGGCGGCAAGCCCACCATGGCCCAGGCCGGCGGCAAGGATGCGCAGGGCGTCGCGGCGGCCCTCGAGGCCGCCCGCACCGCGCTCGGTGCGTAGCAGACGGCAGGTGGGTGTCACGTGGTAGCTCTTGCCCTCGATATCGGCGGTGCGCGCACCGGCATCGCCGTCTCAGACCGCACCGGTCGCGTGGCCATGCCGCTCAAGGTCCTGCCCGCCTGCGAGGTGGAGGGCATGGCCCGCTCCTTCCGCATGATCTTGGAAGACCATGAGCCCGATGTCCTGGTCTGCGGCCTCCCGCAGACCATGTCGGGCGAGGAGGGCCCCCAGGCCGCGCACATCCGCGAGGTCGCCGGTCGCATCGCGGCCGCGACCGACCTCCCGCTCGAGTTCATCGACGAGCGCCTCACATCCACCGAGGCAAAGCGCATCCTGCGCGAACAGGGTTTGAATGAGAAGCAGATGCGCGGTAAGGTCGATATGATTTCCGCCTCCCTGTTCTTGCAGGCCTGGCTCGATTCCCATGGACGAAAGGACGATCGTGGCTAACGACTACGGCTCGCATCGCGATCAGCGCCCGGAGCGCCCCGCCGGCAAGCGGTTCCGCTCAAACGCCCAGGTCCCGACCTCGCGCCCCGCTGCGAGCGCCCCCCGTCCCCGCGCGGCGGCGCCGCGATCCGCCCAGGGGGCGGCGTCGCATCCCGGGCGCGTCCAAACGCCGTCTCAGCCTCGTGCGCACGCCCGTGTCGGGCGCACCCATCCCGCTTACGCGCAGGCCGCGGCCAAGCGTTCCGGCCTTCCTGTCATCTTGGGGGTGCTCGTCGCCATCGCCGTGGTCGCCGCGGCGGCCATTTTCGTGTTCCCGCGCATGTTCGGCGGTGCGGGCGTGGCCGTGGAGGCCGGTCAGCCGGTGAACGTCACCATCCCCGAGGGTGCGACGGGCGACCTCATCGCCCAGACTCTCGTCGAGAACCACGTCGTGGAGGATGCCGGAGAGTATTACGCCGCCGTCAAGAAGCTCGGCGCCGAGATGCAGCTCAAGCCCGGCGAGTACCGCTTCGAGACCTTGCAGGACCCCATCGCCGTGGTAAAGCAACTCGTGGCCGGTCCCAATGTCGATGGTCTCAAACTCACGGTTCCCGAGGGCAAGACCGTCTCCCAGACCGCCCGTATCGTCGAGGAGGTCTACGGTATCCCCGCAGACGATTTCATCGCGCAGGCCAAGGCATCCAACTATGAGGCCGATTTCGCGTTCCTCTCCGAAGCGGCCAACGACTCTCTCGAGGGCTTCCTGTTCCCCAAGACGTACACGTTCAGCGGCACCCCGACCGCCGATCAGATCATCCGCGCCATGCTCAGCCAGTACCAGGCCGATGTGCTCGACGTGTTGGACGTCGACGCCGGTCTTGCCTCCATCAAAGCGAGGTTCGGCGTCGAGCTCACCGCCTATCAGTTGCTCGATCTGGCCTCCATCGTCGAACGGGAGGGATTGCACGCGAAGCAGCGTTCGCACGTCGCCTCCGTGTTCCTGAACCGTCTTGCCGGTAAGGGCGATTTCGCCGGACGCCCGTACCTGCAAAGCGATGCCACGCTCATGTACGTGACGGATGGCGAGGTCACCGCCAAGGACATCCAGGCGATCGACAGCCCGTACAATTCGTACAAAAACGCCGGTCTGCCGCCGACGCCGATATGCTCTCCGTCCGTGGAGGCCATACGAGCCACGTTGAACCCCACCGATTCCAACGACCTGTATTTCTTCATCACGCAGGACGAGGAGTTCTTCTCCGAGACCTACGATGATCATCAGAAGTCCTGGGAGTAGCGTCTATGAGCATCTTTTCACCCAGTCGCTACGTCACGCGCGTCGAGCGCATCGACCTCGATGCCCTGTGGGCATCGGGCAAACGTGCGATCTTGCTCGACCGCGACAACACCCTCGTTCCGCGTGACCGCACCTGCGCGCCCGATTCCGTTGCGGCCTGGCTCGACCATGCCCGCGAACTCGGATTCGAGCTCATCATGGTCTCCAACAACTGGCATGTGAGCCATGTCTCGCGTTCCGCGGGCGAACTCGGCATGGACTATATCTCCTTTGCCTGCAAGCCGTTGCCGTTCGCCATCACGACGGGTATGAAGCGCCTGGGCGCCCGCAAGGATGAGGCCGTCATGATCGGCGACCAGCTCTACACGGACGTATGGGGCGGCAAGCTCGCCGGCGTCGCCACCATTCTCGTCAAACCGCAGTCCAGTGCCGATCTGTGGTACACGCAGATCTTTCGCATCTTCGAGCGCATGGCGCTGCGCGGCGTCCCCTGCGAGGAGTAGCGCTGCCATGACCCCTACCGTGAAACGCGGATGCGACCACATCTTCTTCGTCGGGTTCTTGGGTGCGGGCAAGTCAACGCTCGCCCGCAACCTCGGGCGCATGTTCCATCGGCGTTTCGTCGACACCGACCGTCTCGTCGAGCGTAAGTGCGGCCTGACGGTCTCGCAGATCTTCGAGCGCGAGGGGGAGCAGCGTTTTCGCGCACTTGAGACTGAGGCCCTCGAGAGTCTCGGCGCCGAGCGAAGCCTGCTCGTCTCATGCGGCGGGGGAGTGATCGAGACGCCCCGTAACATCGATCTCATTCACGAGATGGGCTACTGCGTCTACCTCGAGGGTGATATCGACGATTCGCTTCGCCAAATCCGCCGCTCGGACACCCGTCCTGATTTTCGCAGCGCCGATCATGCCGCCCGGCTGCTCGAGCACAGGCGCCCGCTGTACGAAAGCGCCGCCGACCTCACCGTGGATATCCGCGGCACCTCGTTCACCGAGGTTTCCTATACCGTTGCCGAGCTTCTCTTGGAGCGTGGTCTTATATGACGATCCGTCGTAAATTGCTTTCCTTTGGCTCCCGGAGCACCGATGTCCGTCTCGGCTTCGGGGCCCTCGACGAGCTATCCAAATTCTTTTCCGGTGCCGTCGGCAAACCCTCTCGCGCCTATGTGCTGAGCACCGATGATATCGACGCCGCCCATGTCGAGACGGTGCGCCGTGCGCTCGTCGATGCCGGCTTCGGCGTCGTCGTTCGGTGCGTCGCGGTCTCCGGTGCGCTCGAAGCCGAATCTGCCCTTGCGCAATATGCCGAGCTTTCCAAGGCCGGCATCACCGCCGAGGACCTGATCGTGGGTGTGGGCGGCGACGAGGTCTGCTCCCTGGCGAGCTATGCTTCCCGTACTTGGTGCGGCGGCGTGTCCTGCGCGCTCGTCCCCACCACGCTCGACGCCATGATCCGCTGTTCCACGCAGATGACGCCCCTTGTCGTCTCCGGGGGCCCCTTCGTCAGCCTCGAGCCCGAGGTGTCGCTCGTCGTGTGCGACCTCGCGCTGGTGAGCGATCGTCCGGTCGAGGAGAACGGACTGGGTTACGCGCTCATGTGCGGTGCGTACCTCTCTGAGAGCCGTGCATGCTGGGACGGGCTCGGTGCCACCATCCAAGGCATCGCGGCCCAGAGCGAGATATCGCTCTCGGACGCTCTCTCCACCGCGCTCACCGCGCGCTTGAACGTCGCCAAGTCCGTCAGCCCCTCGGCGCGTCGCGCGCTGCTGTTCGGCCACACCACCGCCCATGCCCTGTCGGCGTGCTTAGGGGAGGGTGAGCATCCCTACTACCTGCTCCTCGCCGAGGGCATGCGTTTCGAGGCCCGTCTCGCCATCGATGCCTGCGACTTCTCGGTCGACGAGGTCTTCGCGCTCGACGACCATCTCGAGGACCTCGGCATCGGGGAGCTGTCGTTCGACCTCGAGCCCGATGCGTTCATCGAGGCCCTGCGTGCCGAGCGTTTCCGCGTTGCCAACCGCTTCCAGCTCGCGCTGCCCAAGTACCCCGGCATCATTCGACTTTCTTCCATCGACGAGGAGATTCTCGAGCGTCATGCGCGCGCGTTCCTCTCCTCGCGCAAACCCGAGTAGTCCCGTTTACACATCTTTCGTGAGAAAGGAATCGATATGTCCGAGATCATCAACGGTCCAGCCGGCCGCATCGCCCGCCTGCGCACCCTCATGGGTGAGCGCGGCTACGACGCCGTGGTCGTGCGCGACGAGGCCAATTTGCGCTGGCTCACCGGCGCCATGCGCGTTTTCGACTACACCGGCGAGTACCCGCACGTCGCGTTCATCACGGCCGACGAGTGCTTCCTGCACACGGACTCCCGCTACTTCAACTCCTTTGAGGAGAACATGCCGGCCGGCAGCTCCTGGAAGCTCGACATGGACGAGCTCGACATGCCCCGCTGGGTTGCCGAGCGCGCCCGCTCCACCAGGAGTCGCGTCATCGCCGTCGAGGACGACATGCACATCAGCTTTTTCCGCGGCATCGAGCGCGGCCTCGAGGATTGCTCCGTCTGCGCGAGCCTGCCGCTCATGCACGGCGACCTCCAGCTCATGCGCGCCATCAAGGACGCCGAGGAGATCGAGCTCATGCGCCATGCGCAGTCCATCACCGATGCCGCGTTCACCCACATGTGCACCGTGATCCGCCCCGGCCTCACCGAGAAACAGCTGCGCCTCGAGCTCGAGACCTTCATGTTCGACCACGGCGCGGACGACCTGGCCTTCAGCTCCATCGTCGCATCCGGTCCCAACACCGCAAATCCTCACGCCATCCCCAGCGACCGTGTGGTTGAGAAGGGCGATTTCGTCCTCATGGACTATGGTGCGGGCTACCGCGATTACAAGTCCGACATGACCCGCACGGTCTGCGTGGGCGAGCCGAGTGAGAAGCAGCGCGAGATCTATGACATCGTTCGCCGCACGCATGAGCAGTGCGTCGAGGCGATTCACGCCGGCGTGGACGGCCACGACATCCACCTGCTCTCCCAGAAGATCATCGGTGATGCGGGCTACGGCGAGTACTACGGACACGGCCTCGGCCACGGTGTGGGCATCGACATCCACGAGCTGCCGGTCTTCGGCCGCAAGAGCAACATCGTGGAGGAGGGCGCCGTCATCACCGTGGAGCCCGGTATCTACCTGCCCGGCGTGGGCGGCGTGCGCCTGGAGGACTACGGCGTGGTCACCAAGGACGGCTACGAGCCCTTCACGACCTCCACGCACGAGCTGGTCGTCATCGACTGCTAGCCGCTGAACCAGGCACCCCCTTGAGTCGCTGTGGTCGCGTCTCGTTCTCAAATTAGAAAAGCCGGGCCCGTCATCACATTGCGATGGCGGGCCCGGCTATGATTGCGTTTTGGCAGGTCCCTCAGGGGATCGTGTCCAAAAAGTCCTTCAAAAGAATCGCGACCATAATGATGAATACTCCAAGTGCTCCCGCGAGTATGAGCTGCTTTGGATTTGATTGCTTGCGTGAGGTCCCGGAATACCTTTGTTCAAGTGCCGCGAGGATTACCAGCGAGCATACTGTGAGCGTTCCGAGCGACGGAAGCTCATTTGAGATTGGCCAGTCATCTATCAATATCGATATGACGAACAATGCCACATAGATTGCGAACATGAGAGCGCTCAATCGGCGCACTAGCTTGGCTTTAACGTCGTTTTGCATGCTCGGTTCCTTCCGGCCCGCAACTCCGCAGCGCCCGTGTTGATCCATGGCCGCATCCGACCGAACTCGCCACTCACGCCACACAGCGGGCTTTGCGCGACAACCCCTTCTCGCGGTATTCTGCGACTTCACCAGTAGATGGTGATATACATCAGCAATTGAATCACCAGTGCCACTATGAAAACTGTGAAGGCGACGAATCGCTTGTCTTTGAACGTCGTCAATGCGTACCACGTGAGACAGGCGCAAAGCGTTGCATGAGAAATGTGATTCAAGCTTGAATCTGATAACACCTTCGCGAAGTTAAGGGTTGTGGCAACGGCTTCGCAAGCTAAATACATATAGAAGGCCGTGGGGCTTAGGCTTGCCATCTTCTTATCGTCCATGACATCCCTTCCAACCTGGGTCGAGAAGAATCGGAAAATCCCCTTCATGGGGTTCGATGTCATCAAGCGTTCCGTCCTCCGAGACGGTGAACGGATTGCGCTTGATGACCTGTTTCGATTCGGGCTGATCGATGCAGTCGAGCGCGTTTTCGCCATGAGGGCAGTGCAAGCTCCAGGACAGTAGTATACCCTCCTCGCCTTTTGCCAGAATCGCGATTGCGATTGTGGCGGTGATGCCGTACCAGACTGCGTTCCTCCGGCTGGCCATGGTTGCCTCCGATCGAACTTGCTGCGCTGCGATACTCTGTAAGTTTTGCAAAGCGGTGCCTGTATGTCTGCCAACAGGGCGTATGAAACGTGGGAATCTCAGCCGTTTACAAAGATAGCTTACACATGTTGTCCTGTTATGCCGCTATGTATAATGAACGTGTAATTACAGGGTGAGGTTTGGCGGCCATGATGGGGCGCGTTCATTCTCACGAGCCGTTGGTCGATCCCGCCCTTTGGGATATATGGCCTTGCAGGCCCCTTGGCTCGGTCATCGCGTGGCCTATCGTGGTCGGTTCTCTCGGGTGCGGGGCTCCGGGGATTGTCAGGGGCTCTTCGCCGCATGTATCGCGATTGGTGAATCTGGCCGACGGACAGCGCATGCCGTTGGGCACTCTGTCGGTTCCGTCAACTCTGCGCGCCTGGCCGCATATAGGCGGCTCAGGGGCCATGATCGAACGGAGCTCCTTCAGCTGCTCGGAAGGGAGCTCGGCATAGCCGCGCGTCCCCTGCGTCCTTGAGGGGACGTTCCGTGTAGGTCGCCTAAATCGGGTATACTCTTACAGTTCGATTCTTCTACAGAAAGGCAAGCCATGGCTTCCATCACCACCGCCGACTTCCGCAACGGCATGGGCCTCAAGATCAAGGACAAGTACTACACCATCGTCGAGTTCCAGCACGTCAAACCCGGCAAGGGCGGTGCCTTCGTCCGCTACAAGACCCGCGACCTCAAGACCGGCCGCGTGGTCGAGAACACCTGCAACGCCGGCTCCAAGTTCGAGAGCGTGCAGCTCATCACCAACGAGATGCAGTACCTCTACAACGACGGCGACAACTATTACTTCATGGACATGACCTCCTACGAGCAGATCGCCGTCCCGGCCGACTTCATCGGCGACAATTCCAAGTGGCTGCGCGAGAACGACAACGCCCAGCTGCTCTACGCCGACACCGAGCTGCTCGGCGTGAACCCGCCCATGTTCATCGAGGCCGAGGTCGTCGAGACCGTCCCGGGCGCCAAGGGCAACACCGTCCAGGGTGCCACTAAGCCGGCCACCATCGACACCGGCGCGGTCGTCCAGGTCCCCATGTACCTCAACGAGGGCGAGCGCATCAAGGTCGATACCCGCACCGGCGAGTTCGTCCAGCGCCTTTAATCGCTCGAATCCAGTGCACGTTCGTCGCGCGATCCATATGAGTCGCGCGCTTACCACGTAAAGGAGTGGGCATGTCGCAAGAGATCACCATCGCCGGCATCGGCATCGCGCACGAGGTGCTGACCGCCATCGTTTCCCGTGCCGTCGAGGAGGTCGAGGGCATCGCGTCCGTGGGCGTGAAGGACCTCGCCACCAACCTCGTCTCCATGTTCTCAACCAAGTCCGTGCCCATGGGCGAGGATGTCGAGGCCGAGGTCGTCGACGATAAGCTTCGCCTGACCGTGCACCTCACGGTCTTTTTCGGCTATCCGTTCAAGCCCCTGGCCGAGGCCGTTCGCGTCGCCGTCGCCCATGCCATCGACGCCCAGGTCGGTGTCGAGGTCGAGTGCGTGAACATCTGCATCGACAGCCTCGTCTTTCCCAAGGAGTAGCGCGTGGCAAGTCTCAAAGTCAATCGCGGGCGCACGCTCGCCCGCAGTCAGGCGCTGCAGATCCTGTTCCAGTCCGAGATGCGCGGGCAGTCCGTCGAAGACGTCCTGGCAGGGGATTACACCCTGTCCAAGGGGCCGCTGGCGCCTTACGCCATCGAGATCGCGCGCGGTGTTTCCGTCAACCGCGACCGCATCGACTCCGCCCTGCGCGCCGTCTCTGTGAACTGGTCCCTCGAGCGCATGCCCGGCGCCGATCGCAATCTGCTTCGCGCCGCCGTTTACGAGCTGTACTTCCAGGTCGCCGACACGCTCGATGCCGCCGTCGTCATCAACGAGGCCGTCGAGATCGCCAAGGCCTACGGCACCGATGAGTCCGCCGGCTTTGTGAACGGCGTGCTCGGGCGCATCGTGCGCGACCGCCACCTGCCGAGCCTGCAGCACGTCGCCTGCACCATCACCGCCGAGGATGCCGAGGCCGCCTGCCTGGCCGCCCTGTGGTTCGAGATCGACCCCAAGCGCCTGGCCGCCGAGGAGGAGGCCACCCGCGCCGCCGAGGAGGCCCGTGCGCGTTTCGAGGCCGATGATTACGGCTTCATCGAGGACGACCTCGAGCATATCTTCAACGATCCCTTCGACGCCGAGGCCGGCGAGTAGCGCATGGCCGAGGGCAACTTCGACGAGATCACCGAGCGTCTGGACGAGATCATCGCCCAGGTCCGCTCCAAGGA
>JAHHSP010000042.1 GCA_020025115.1 Collinsella sp.
GTATTATATTTATCGCCAACGGTTTTTTCGAATTTTTGAAGCACCTGGCAGACGAAGACCCATATGCAGCCGCGCAATTAAGTGGGTGCATATGGGTCTTCGCCGATAAACATTTCGGCTCATGGTATTCGCTTATTTGGATTGACGGGCGCTTACCGCAGATACATATAGCCTCAAACGATAGATCTATATCTCATCATCGTCATCGTCATCATCTACTGAAGCGAGCATTCGAAAGTTACTTCGTCTCACTCCCCCACCACCGACCTCGATCGCGAGCATGGCGAGCTCCTCAAGACTCGGGCTGTTGCTCATACGGGTCACAACAAGCTCGAGGAGCATGGGGAGATTTGCCCCCGCAACAATCTCTATGTTATCCACCTGACTCGAAACCATCATGGTCTGGTTGAACGGCGTACCGCCCCAAAGGTCGACGAGAACCAAAACACCTTCGCATTTTGAAGCCATCGTCGAAATCTCGTCTTTCAAGACATCGCCATAGGTCGCAGCTTTCGTGTCCTCAAATGGTACGATTTCAAAGAATGTCTGGTCTCCGGCAACCATATCGACAGCGCTTTTCAGCCCCATGGCGAATTGACCATGGCCGGTTAGAACGATACCTATCATCTAATCACTCACCTTTGGTGATACCCACCCAATCGCATACGCTCGTTTTAACTTTCGATGCCATGAACGAGGGCGCCCATCATTCGTCAAAGCACCAGCTTCTCGGGATTATCTTGAGGTGTTAATTGGATAACCATGGGCAACCCAGCTTCCTGCAACTCAGCAAAAGCATCGAGATCTCCTTGATCACACGCTAAGTTACGGTTAATCTTCTTCACGGTATCCTTCGTGGTCATATTGCCCACAATCAGCTCGTCCATCTTCACTCCGGTCTTGACCAGGCGAACGAAAACCTCGGGCTTCCTGGCAACAATAAACAGACGCTGGGCGTCATATTTACCCGCCGTGATGTTCGCAGCCGCCTTCTCCACCGAGAGCACGGATAGCCTGCACGTAGCAGGACAGGCCATGCGGAGCACTTGCTTTTGCATGTCGTCCGCAGAGGCCTCATCGTCGACAACCATGAAGCGGCTCACCTGACGAGAGTGCGCCCAGAGATTGGCCACCTGACCATGAATCAAACGGAAATCGATACGGGCTCCAACAATCATGTCACTCAGCTCCTTCGCTGTCGTCGACAACACAAAAGCTCGTCGCACGGGGCATTGAGACCCCACGCCGACCTCTAGGAGAACAGCCTTCCAGCTGACACCAAAGCCGTCTCCCATCGTCAATCACACATTATGAATTGAGATTTGAGTCATTTTGCTCAGGCTGAAATCTTAGCAGCGAAATGCCCGATTTAACCGGTGAACGGTACTTATTTTCATCCATTTTGCTATTTCTTATTTTCTACTGTATTTTTTTCTATGTTCTTGAGCAAAGCTGTGGACACAGAAACCCGTTGCAAGGTGCATTGCACGAGCGGAGCAAGCGCAACCGGCAGCCTCGTGACAATGTCCGACCGGTGGCAAATATGGTAAGGCCATGCCCGCTCCGCGCAGATGACGTAATGCGAAGGAATGGAACATATCACCGCACAAATGCGGGCATATCAATATCGACCGCAACTGAATAGCGGCAACGATACCTTCCTTCCGTCGCCGCCTTTTTGCATGGTCAGGGCAAATCGAACACCGGCGTCTACGCGTTCGAACAGCCGCGCTCCGCTGCTCGCCCTGCACGCAACCCGCGCATGACCGCCTCGCGCAGCGCGGGCATCCGGCCCTTATCCATCGCGGGAACGTCCTTGAGCGGATATTCCAGCCCCAACTGCTCGTACTTCACGACGCCCATGGTGTGGTACGGAAGCATCTCCAGACCAACGACATTGTGCCAGGGGGCGATCAGGCGACCGAGAGCCTCGCACTCCTCGACCGAATCGGTAATGCCGGGAACCACCACATGGCGGATCACGACCTCGATCCCGCGCCTGGCGAGCTCGTTGCCAAACGCGAGGATCCGGCCTGGCTCGCGTCCGGTCAGGGCCTTATGCCCCACCGGATCGCTGTGCTTGATATCGAGCAGAACCATGTCCGTCTCATCTAAAAGCCTGTCAAAATGCTCGGGCTTCTTGGGGTTATACGCGTATCCGCAACTGTCCAGACACGTGTGGATGCGGCCGGCGGGCGCCGCATGGGCGGCCGCGAACAAATCGCCCACGAACTCTGGCTGGAGCAACGGCTCTCCGCCCGTCACGGTCAAACCGCCGGTTCGATAAAACGGCCTGTTGCTCTCGTACTCCCCAAGCAGGTGTTCGACCGACACGCGCGTGCCCGCCCCCTCTGCCACGGTCCAAGTATCCGGGTTATGGCAATATGCACAGCGCATCGGGCATCCTTGGGTGAACACCACAAATCGCACGCCCGGACCATCCACGGTGCCCATGCTCTCGATGGAGTGGATACGTCCGAGCGCATACCTGGACTCGACGCCCTGTTCCTCATCTAGCTGAACACGTGTCATAATCGCATCGCTCCCTTTACCCGCAGACACGGCTGCAGACGCATTATTTCGCAAGTCATAATACCTCGTCGACTGCGTTCATCTTGGTCCTGTCGCCACACGACTCGCGCTCGCGACCCTTCCCGACCATTGAATCAAATCATTGATGCAAAAAGGGACGCCGGCAATACCGACGTCCCTCACTACAGCGGTGCCTTTGCTGTCGATCGCTTAGAAGCTATCGTGGAAGGTACGGGAGATGACCTCGTCCTGCTGAGCCTTGGTCAGGTTGTGGAAGTTCACAGCGTAACCGGAAACGCGAACGGTGAGCTGGGGGTACTTCTCCGGGTGAGCCTGAGCGTCGATCAGCGTGTCACGGTTGAACACGTTGACGTTCAGGTGGTGGCCACCCTTCTCGGCGTAAGCGTCGATCATGCTCACGAGATTATCAGCCTGAGTCTGCGGGATGTCAGCGACCTTCATTGGTGCACTCCTTTTCATCTTCGGTGCTCTCTCGCGCCGAAATAAGAATTGTTACTGAAACTATATCAGCATCATCCGCGTCGGTGAATAAGAATTGTCACCGACGCGGAAACATTACAGACGAACCGAACGTCCGCCGACCTTAGCGGTCCTCGGAGCCCTCGGGAGCGGAGGAGTCCGTGCAGTCGCAGCAGGCAACCGGGTTCTCGAAGGAGATGTCACCAAGATCCAGGTCCCCGAACATCACCTGGTCCTCCTTGCCGAGCGCACCCGGGATGATGGAGAAGGTGTTGGAGATGCCGTCCTGGGCGTCGCGGAAGGGAAGCTTCGCGACGGAGGACAGGGAGGCGATGGCACCGTGGGTGTCGCGCTGGTGCATGGGATTGGCACCGGGAGCGAACGGCACGCCGGCCTTGCGGCCGTCAGGGGTGGCGCCGGTCTTCTGGCCGTACACCACGTTGGAGGTGATGGTCAGGACGGACGTGGTGGGCACGGAGTTGCGGTACGTGTCGTTCATGCGGATGTACTCCATGAACTGATGCACGACGTCGTGAGCGAGGACGTCGACGCGGTCGTCGTCGTTACCGTACTTGGGGAAATCGCCCTCGATGTTGAAGTCGACGATGACGCCGTTCTCGTCGCGGACCGGATGGACCTTGGCGTACTTGATGGCGGACAGGGAGTCGGCCACGACGGACAGGCCGGCGATGCCGGTGGCGAACCAACGGTGGACATCCTTGTCATGCAGGGCCATCTGGATGGACTCGTAGCAGTACTTGTCATGCATGTAGTGGATGATGTTCAGGGTGTTCACGTACACGCCGGCGAGCCACTTCATCATGTCGTTGTACTTGGCCATGACGTCATCGAAATCAAGGGTGTCGCCCTCGACCGGACGGAACTTGGGACCGACCTGCTTCTTGGAGACCTCGTCAACGCCGCCGTTGAGTGCGTACAGGAGGCACTTGGCGAGATTGGCGCGGGCGCCGAAGAACTGCATCTCCTTGCCGATGCGCATGGAGGACACGCAGCAGGCGATGGCGTAGTCGTCGCCGTGGTAAACGCGCATGACGTCATCGTTCTCGTACTGGATGGAGGACGACGCGATGGAGGTCTTGGCGCAGAACTCCTTGAAGGCGTGAGGCAGGCGGGTGGACCACAGAACGGTCAGGTTGGGCTCCGGGGAGGTGCCCATGTTCTCCAAAGTGTGGAGGTACCGGTAGCTCATCTTGGTGACGAGGGTGCGGCCGTCGACGCCCATGCCGCCGATGGACTCGGTGACCCACTGCGGATCGCCGGAGAACAGATTCTGGTACTCGGGGGTACGGGCGAACTTGACCATACGGAGCTTCATGATGAAGTGGTCGACGAACTCCTGGATCTGCTCCTCGGTGAAGGTGCCGTTCTTAAGGTCGCGCTCGGCGTAGATGTCGATGAAGGTGGAGGTGCGGCCGATGGACATGGCGGCGCCGTTTTGGTCCTTCACAGCGGCCAGGTAGGCGAGGTACATCCACTGGATGGCCTCCTGGGTGTTGGCAGCCGGACGGGCGATGTCGAAGCCGTACAGCTTGCCGAGCTCGACGAGCTGCTTAAGGGAGCGGATCTGCTCGGACAGCTCCTCGCGATCGCGGATGGTCTCCTCGGTCATGACGGAGGGCGTGGAGACCTTTTGGGCCTCCTTGTCGGCGATCAGGGCGTCGACGCCGTAGAGCGCGACGCGGCGATAGTCGCCGATGATGCGGCCGCGGCCATAACCGTCGGGCAGACCGGTGATGATGTGGGCGGAACGGCAGGCGCGCATCTCGGGGGTGTAAGCATCGAACACGCCGGCGTTGTGCGTCTTGCGCTTGTTGGTGTAGAAGTCGACGATCTCGGGATCGATCTCATAGCCGTGCTGGGCAGCGGCCTGACAGGCGATGCGGATGCCGCCGTTGACGTGCAGGGCGCGCTTGAGCGGAGCGTCGGTCTGCAGACCGACGATGGTCTCGCGCTCGGGGTGCTCGGCGTCGATGTAGCCGGCCTTGTGGGACAAAATGCCCGTCACGACCTTGGTGTCCATATCCAGGACGCCGCCCTGCTCGCGCTCCTTGAGAAGCAGCGACATAACGTCATCCCACAGCTTGACGGTGCGCTCGGTGGGGCCCACCAGGAACGACTCGTCGCCCTCGTAGGGGGTGTAGTTCTTCTGGATGAAGTCGCGGACGTCAATCTCGCTGAGCCAATTGCCGCCCTCGAAGCCTTCCCATGCCTCCTGCATTGCGTGACCACGCTCCTCGTCGTGCTCGCGGGGCGTCCCCGCCCCAAATTTGACATCCCCGGCGCCAATCCCCGGACATTCGCACGTGCCGCTCGCCGATAAAACGCTTGCGCCCGTGTGAAAAAAGAGACCGTTGACCGAAGATCTATTCACATTTGCAAGGATACCATATGCACTGGTCCCGGAGGGTATCGTAAATGGGACTTTTTCCCATTCATTTCTACAAGGACACTACCGCGTTCCCTGTCTCCGAACGCACGCCCCCACGCTGCAGACGCCCCGCTTGCCGCCTCGGGATCCGCCATGTCGGCCCGGCGATACGTCGCGCTCGACTCACCCGGGCTGCCGGCCGCCCCGAGGCCCGCGATGCATGCGAGGCTCGTTGTTGGTGACTTTTACCGAGACCGTCGATCGGAGACCGTCAATCGTTGTCATGGTGTTTTTTCCTTGAGGCGATCCGGGCATCTGGTGATTCGATTTAGCAGAATGAACCGCCTGACCTGGGCAACCGCTCGCTGGGCTCAGCGTCCTCCCACCGAATTCCAATAGCCGACCTCGCGTGTAGGTGAGAAAGTGTACTCTGTATTCCTACGACGCAAGGAGGCCTCGTCCCATTATGGAAAGCACCCCCACGCCCCACAACGGGGCCCATTACGGCGATATCGCCAAAACGGTCTTGATGCCCGGAGACCCGCTCCGCGCCAAGTACATCGCGGACCGTTACCTCGAGGATGTCCGCACCTTCAACGAGGTGCGCAACATGCTCGGCTTCACCGGCACATACCAGGGTCGACCCGTCTCGGTCATGGGCGGCGGCATGGGAATGCCCTCCATCGGCATCTACTCCCACGAGCTCTATGAGTTCTACGGCGTGGAGTCCATCATCCGCGTGGGCTCCGCCGGCGGCATCGATCCGGCCATCAAGGTCCGCGACGTCGTGGCCGGCATGGGCGCCTGCACCGACTCCAACTACGCCGCTCAGTACAACCTCCCCGGCTCCTACGCCCCCATCGCAAGCTATGACCTGCTCGAGCGCGCCGTCGCCGCGGGCCGCGCGCAAGGCGTCGACGTCAAGGTCGGCAACATCCTGTCTTCCGACCATTTCTACCTCGACGACCCCTCCTCCACCGCCATCTGGCAGAAGATGGGCGTCCTCGCCGTCGAGATGGAGGCCGCCGCGCTCTACATGAACGCCGCGCGCCTGGGCAAGAAGGCCCTGTGCCTACTCACCGTCTCAGACCTGCCCCTCACGGGCGAGTCCCTCCCGGCCGACGAGCGACAGACGAGCTTCACCCAGATGATGGAGATCGCGCTCTCCCTCGCCCTGCCCGTATAACCACCGTCCGCCCGGCCCCGCGCATCGCAAAAGCCGGGCGGACGCTTTTTTGCCCGGGGCACGCGGCGCATAAGGGCACCGACGCCCCCATCCCCATGGTCTTTCTGCCACGCCCTTGCTCAGGCACGGCAGGAGATACGGCGCAGCGATGCGCCCGTTGTGCAAGCGACAACCGTACGCAAGAAAGGAAGAACATGAAGAAGAATCGTCTCATGGGTCTCGCCCTTGCCGGCGTCCTCGCCCTTTCCGTCGCAGGCTGCGGCGGCGACGAGGCCAAGCCCGCGGGCTCCGCTCCCGCCGATGCCTCTGCCGACTACAAGGTCCAGATGGTCACCGATATGGGCGGTGTGAACGACCAGTCCTTCAACCAGCTCGCCTGGGAGGGTCTGCAGCAGCTCAACAAGGAGACCGGTATCGAGGTCGGTTACACCGAGTCCAAGCAGGAGTCCGACTACGCCACGAACCTGGACAAGGCCGTCGACGACGGCGCCCAGACCGTGTGGGGCATCGGCTTCGCCATGGCCGAGGCAATCCAGAACGCCGCCAAGACCAACCCTGACGTGCACTTCGCCATCATCGACAACGCCTACCCGGAGGCCGACCTCCTCGACAACCTCACCGGCGTGACCTTCAAGACCCAGGAGCCCTCCTTCGTGGCCGGCTACATCGCCGCCATGACCACCCAGACCGGCAAGGTCGGCTTCGTCGGCGGCATGAAGTCCGACGTGCTCGAGACCTTCAACTGGGGCTACCAGGCCGGCGTCGCCTACGCCAACGCCACCGAGGGCAAGGACGTCCAGGTCGTCTCCCAGTACATCGAGACCTTCACCGACGCCGCCAAGGGCAAGGCCGCCGGCCAGAAGATGTACTCCGACGGCTGCGACATCGTGTTCGCCTGCGCCGGCAACGCCGGCAACGGCGTCATCGAGGCCGCGCAGGATGCCGACAAGCTCGTCATCGGCGTCGACAAGGACCAGTACGATCTCGCCCCTGAGAACATGCTGACCTCCGTCATGAAGAACGTCGACCAGGCCGTCATCGAGGTCTCCACCATGGCCTCCAAGGGCGAAAAGGTCGGCGGCAAGAATATCGAGCTCTCCGCCAAGGACGGCGCCGTGGGCATCTCCGAGCACCATGACCTCATGGAGCCCGGCGTGTACGACACCGCCGTCGAGCTGTTCGACAAGATCAAGAACGGCGAGATCGAGCCTCCCGCGACCGAGGAAGCGTTCAACGACTACGTCGCTTCGCTCTAACGTCCAACGCTTTGCCAGGCCGGCGATGCGCCCTTCGGCGACATCGCCGGCCCGCGTCGTTCACGGCTCGTGCGAGCAGACGAGCCGTCCCGCGCCGGGAGCGCCCGCAAGGACGCCCTCGGCGCGGGACGAAGAGGGGCCGGAGGGCCCCGAACCCGAAGGAGAAATGGAAGGAGCAAACGGCCTATGAAGCCAGATGCGCGCTACGCGGTGCAGATGAGCGGCATCGTGAAGACGTTCGGCACGTTCACCGCGCTCGACCATGTGGACCTCACCGTGCAAAAGGGCACGATCCACGCGGTCCTGGGCGAGAACGGCGCCGGAAAGAGCACGCTCATGAACGTGCTCTACGGCCTATACCAAGCCGATGAGGGCCAGATCTGCCTCAACGGCGAGCCCGTCGACATCAACACCCCCAACGACGCCATCGCCCACGGCATCGGCATGGTCCATCAACACTTCATGCTCGTGGACAACTTCACCGTGACCCAAAACATCGTGCTCGGCAGCGAGGTATGCGGCACGGCGGGCATCCTCGACATGAAAAAAGCCCGGGAGAAGGTCTGCCAGATCATCGAGCAATACGGCCTCGAGGTCGACCCCGACGCAAAGATCGAGGACATCTCGGTCGGCATGCAGCAGCGCGTCGAGATCTTGAAGGCGCTCTACCGCGGCGCCGACATCCTGATCCTGGACGAGCCCACCGCTGTGCTCACGCCCCAGGAGATCGACCGCCTCATCCAGATCATGCATGACCTCACCAGCGCGGGTAAGACCATCATCGTCATCACCCACAAGCTCAAGGAGATCAAGGCGTCCTCCCACACCTGCACGATCATCCGCCGCGGCCAGTACGTCGACGAGGTCTCCGTGGCAGACGTCACGGAGGAGGACCTCGCCGACATGATGGTCGGTCACCACGTGAACCTCCGGGTCGAGAAGCGGCCCGCCGCGCCCGGCAAGACCGTTTTCGAGATTCGAGACCTTCATGTAGACGACGAGCGCGGCATCGAGACCGTCAAGGGCCTCGACCTCACGGTCCGCTCCGGCGAGATCGTCGGCATCGCCGGCATCGACGGCAACGGCCAGAAGGAGCTCGTCGAGGCCATCACCTGCCTGACGAGGGCCACTTCCGGAAAGATCCTCGTGAACGGCGAGGAAATCCAAAACACCACGACGCGCAACGTCATCGACCACAAGGTCTCGACCATCCACGAGGACCGCCAGAAGCGCGGCCTGGTGCTGCCCTTCACCGTTGCCGAGAACGCCGTGCTCGAGAAGTACCGCACGCCCGCATTTGGCAAGCACGGCATGCTCGACGGTGCCAAGATGCACGAATACACCGAGCAGCTCATCGCCGATTACGATATCCGCCCCGCCGACTGCGCCGACAAAACCGCCGGCGGCCTGTCCGGCGGCAACCAGCAGAAGGTCATCATCGCCCGCGAGGTCTCCAACGACCCCGACGTGCTCATCGCCGTGCAGCCCACGCGCGGCCTTGATGTGGGAGCCATCGAATATGTTC
>JAHHSP010000043.1 GCA_020025115.1 Collinsella sp.
GCGTGACCCCGATTCTTCTCGGTGGATATGCCGAGATTTGCGGCATGGACCCGACTGAGGTTCCCTGCGCCCCGCAGGTACTCTCTTGCATCCATCGTCATGGCACGGTAGACCTTGTGGCGGTCGCCGAGGAACTCGGCCTGTCCTTGGACGACGTCCAGGAGGCCTGCTCGCTGCTCTATGGTTGGGGCTCCGTCGTTCCCGTCGAGGCTGATGGGAAGTCCGATGACGGTGGGTTCCCTCGGGCGTTCGCCGCGGTTCCCCGTGATCGATCCGGCAATACGGTCTATGACGGCCGTGCGTTCAACCGAGAGGACGCCACCGCCGTGGGCGGTCCTTGGATCCCGCCGATGACCGATGACGAGTTCTTCGAGCGCGAGCGTTCTCATACCTATATCGGGCAGGGTTTTTGGAAGCGCGCCTTCATGCTTGTCGCGGGTATCGCGGTCAATATCTTGACCGGATTCCTTCTCGTGATCACGGTCTATTCGGCGCTCGGTGTTTCAACGCCCATGGATCTCAACGTCCTGGGCGAGGTCGTCGCCGGCTCTCCGGCGCAGGGAGCCGGGCTTCAGCAGGGCGACCGAGTGCTCGCCGTAAACGGGGAGCCGGTCTCCTCTTGGCTGGAGCTGACGGACGCTTTGAATGCCACCGGCAAGAAGGACCCGGTCGAACTTGAGCTGTGGCGTCCGACCGATCAGCAAGATGCGTTCGACCATCTTCCCTTTGAGGGGCACTCGGGTTCAGACGCGTGGGCACGCGAGAACGGTGCGTTCATGAGCGTCGAGGCTTCCTTCGGTGATGATGGGATGCTGGGCATCAATGCGCCTATGAAGACGCTCCGCCTCAGCCCGATGCAGTCTTGCCAAATCGCCATCGACAATATTGTCACCACCGCTCAGTCCGTCGGCAGTCTCCTCAACCCGCGCCATACGATGGAGGTCCTCGATAACTCCACGTCCGTAGTCGGCATCTCCGTCATGTCGGCCGAGGCCGCTGCGGCTGGGCCCGCATCGTTCCTCAATCTGGCGGCGCTCATCTCGTTCTCCCTCGGATTCATGAACCTGCTGCCCATTCCTCCGCTCGATGGCGGCAAGCTGCTGATCGAGTCGATTCAGGCGATCACGCGGCGAAAGGTTCCGGTCAAGGTTCAGACGGCCATCTCCATGATCGGCGTCGGGTTGTTCGGATTGTTGTTCGTGTACATGTTGGGTTCGGATATCCTCCGCTTTTTCTAGCGGTGCAGTGAGGGGGACTCCATGCAAGGTATCGCTCGAGAGCGCACACGTCGCGTGATGGTCGGTTCCGTCCCGATCGGCGGTGGGTCGCCGGTCGTGGTGCAATCGATGACCTGTACCCCCACCGTCGACGCTGATGCAACGCTTGCCCAAGTCAACGCTTTGGTCGATGCGGGATGCGATCTCGTTCGGGTCACCGTCGCCTCGAAAGAGGCGCTTGAGCCGTTCGCGCGCATCTGCCGCGAGTCGCCCGTGCCCATCGTAGCTGACATTCATTTCGATTACCGTCTCGCAATCGGCGCGGTTCGAGCCGGTGCTGCCAAATTGCGCATCAACCCGGGAAACATCGGTGACTGGGAGCGCGTCGACGCCGTGATCGATGCAGCCGGTGAGGCGGGTGCGGCTATCCGCATCGGCGTCAATGCGGGCTCGCTCGACAAGCGCATCGCCGAACGCGACGACCTGACGCAACCAGAGAAGCTCGTCGCCTCGTCTCTCGAGTTCGTCGAGCATTTCGAGAAACGCGGCTTCGAGGATATCGTGCTGTCCGCGAAGGCCCATAGCGTGCCGACCACGTTCGAGACCTACCGCGCACTTTCGCGCGAGCTACCCCATATCCCGCTGCATCTCGGGGTGACTGAGGCCGGCACCGTACAGCAAGGCACGATTAAGAGCGCTGTGGGGCTCGGCGTGCTGCTTGCAGAGGGTATCGGCGACACGATGCGCGTGAGCCTCACGGCCGACCCCGTCGAGGAGCCGCCGGTGTGCTGGGGGATTCTGCAGGCACTCGGTCTGCGTCGCCGTGGTCCGGAGCTTGTGAGCTGTCCCACGTGCGGTCGCACGCAGGTCAACCTCATCGGCCTGGCCGAGGAGGTGGGGGAGAGGCTCAAAGGGTGTGCCAAGCCCATCTCCGTCGCCGTCATGGGGTGCGTGGTCAACGGCCCCGGAGAGGCGAGCGATGCCGATGTGGGCGTTGCCTGCGGTCGTGGCGTCGGCATGGTGTTTCGTCGGGGCGAGGTTATCCGCAAAGTGCCCGAGGAGCAGATCGTGGATGCGCTCATGGAGGAAATCGACAAGCTGTAGCGCCCTGTCGCCCAGGTGCCGACATGGCTCTTTCGGGGGCGTTTCACCCATGAAAACACCATAGGGGATCGTGTCCGCGCCGGGATGGGCGCCCGTTCGACCGCTTTTCGAGATTTGCTCGCACAACCTGGTATTATCGAATCGTTTGACTGAACTGGATTTTTGGAGGTCGCTGTGTCCAAGACTCGCGCGATGAATATGTCCAACCTGTACGCCCCCACGCTCAAAGAAGACCCTGCGGAGGCGGAGCTCGCGAGCCATCGCCTCATGCTGCGCGCGGGCATGATCCGCAAGCAGGCCGCGGGTCTTTATAGCTATCTGCCCCTTGCGTGGCGCTCCCTGCGCAAGATCGAAGACATCATCCGCGACGAGATGGACGCTTCGGGCGCCCAGGAGTTGCGCATGCCCATCATGATCGATGCCCAGATGTGGCGCGAGTCCGGTCGTTATGGCGCGTACGGCCCCGAACTCATGCGCATCTCCGATCGCCATGAACGTGAATTCGTTCTCGGGCCCACGCATGAGGAGTCCGTCACGGACCTCATCAAGAATGAACTCAAGAGCTATAAGCAGCTTCCCGTGAACTTGTACCAGATCCAGGACAAGTTCCGTGACGAGATGCGCCCCCGCTTCGGCCTTATGCGCGGCCGCGAGTTCATCATGAAGGACGGCTACTCCTTCAGTGCCACACAGGAGTCCCTGCAAGAGGTCTACGACGATATGAAGCAGGCCTATGCGAACGTCTGCGAGCGCTGCGGCCTCAAGGCCCTCCCCGTTGTTGCGGACTCCGGCCAGATCGGTGGAGACACCTCCGTCGAGTTCATGGCGCTCGCCGACGCCGGTGAAGCCGCGCTCGTGTATTGCGACGCCTGCGGGTACGCCGCGGACGACGAGGCGGCCTCCACCCAGGTTGCCGTTATCGAGGGTCCCGGCGATGGCACCCTGCAGAAGGTTCACACCCCCGGCCTCACGACGATCAAAGACGTCGCGGAGTTCTTCGGGCTTCCCGAGAGCGGCACCCGCAAGGCCCTCGCCCTCATCGACGTCGAGGGCAACCCGGTCGTCGCCATCGTCCCCGGAGACCACGATCTCAACGATTGCAAGGCCGAGCACCTCTTTGGCGAGGGATTCCATCTCATGACCGATGAGGAGCTTGAGCAGTACGGTCTGCATAAGGGCTTTATCGGGCCGGTCGACCTTCCCGAGGGCGTTCGCCTGGTCTGCGATGTCACCCTGCGCGATTCCCAGCGGTGGGCTTGCGGTGCCAACGAAGTCGATTATCACTTCACCGGCGCCTGCCCCGGTCGCGACTTCGAACCCGACGCGTGGGAGGATCTCATCACGGTCGTCGCCGGCGACCCCTGCCCTCATTGCGGCGCCGCACTCGCCGGAGCCCGTGGCATCGAGGTGTCACAGGTCTTCCAGCTCGGTACCAAGTACTCCGAGGCCATGGGGGCCACCTTCGCCGATGAGAACGGCGAGGAGAGGCCCTTCCTGATGGGTTGCTATGGTATTGGCGTATCGCGTACCCTCGCGGCATCCGTCGAGCAACATCACGATGAGAACGGCATCATCTGGCCGGTCTCCATCGCACCGTACGAGGTGGCCGTCATGCCGCTCGATCCGACCATCCCTGAGTGCGCTGAGGTTTGCGACCGCCTGACCGCAGAGCTGTGCGAGGCGGGGATCGAGGTAATTGTCGATGATCGCGACATCCGCCCCGGCGTTAAATTCGCCGACAACGACCTTATGGGTTTCCCGTATCAGATCGTGTTGGGCAAGCGCGGTCTTAAGAACGGCACGGTCGAGCTAAAGGACCGCGCTACGGGAGAGCGCGAGGACGTCGCGATCGACGAGGTGGCATCCAAGGTTGCCTATCTTGTGATCTCCCAGCGTCGTTAGCGTTCCGGTCGGGCGTGCTCTGTGGCTTGCGCGCCCCTTTCTTGCATTCCTTCTATCTGCGGAACCCCTGCATCTAAGACTTCTTTTCAAAAAAGTCTGAAAAAGTGCTTGCACCGATCCCGAGGTTCCCGTATAGTATCTTTTCGTTGCAAGGGGGCGTAGCTCAGCTGGGAGAGCGCTTGACTGGCAGTCAAGAGGTCAGGGGTTCGATCCCCCTCGTCTCCACCATGAGATTCAAAGCCTCCGGATTACCGGAGGCTTTTTCATATTCGGCAGGTTGCAACGTCCATAGCGGGCTCTTGGCGCAACGGTTAGCGCAGGGGACTCATAATCCCTGGGTTCTGGGTTCGAATCCCGGAGGGCCCACCAGTGAATCAGCAGGTCAGACGTCATGTCTGGCCTGTTTCTTTTTGCGCCCGCCGTGCCGCGCTGTGCGAAAGTGCCTAACTGACGGCACCCGGGCGCCGCCTTATGCATTCCAGGCGCCAGGGACGGCCGTTTTATGCAGGCGGTCCGTGTGCGGTTTCTAACCCGCGTGTCATGCTCCCGGCATAAGCCCGTGGACGGCCATCTCGGCGGTGGCGGCGTCCGGGCGCATGCCCCCAGCATCTCGTGAACCTCGAGATCGCGCGATCTAATTCGCTAATCAGAAAAATAGTTGTTGCGCAAAAACGAGGTTCCGTGTTAGTATTCTCCTTGCTGAAAAGCGCGGGCGATTGGCTCAGGGGTAGAGCATATCCTTCACACGGATGGGGTCACAAGTTCGAATCTTGTATCGCCCACCATCACACATCAAAGGCTCCAGGAAACTGGAGCCTTTTTGCTATAGAGACTCTGCGACCTTGTGAGGGTGACCATGATTCTCCTTGTCGATAAAATCGAGAAATCCTTCGGTGCCCGCACCTTGTTCACGGGAGCCACGCTTCAGGTGAACGCCGGGGAGCGGTATGCCCTCGTCGGCCCCAATGGCGCGGGCAAGACGACGCTGCTCAAGATCATCATGGGCATCGACAGTCCCGACGCTGGTTCCGTTACCTTCGCCAAGGATGCAAATGTCGGCTATCTCGAGCAGGAAACCAAGCTCGCCGGCGACAGCTCCGTCATCCGGGAGGTCATGGACGCCGCAATCGAGATCAAGACGATGGGCGAACGCGCTGCGGAGCTTCAGCTCAAAATCGCCGAAGCGGGAGAGTCTGGAGAGGTCCCCCAGGCCATGCTCGACGAGTATGGGCATGTTCAGGACCGCTTCGAGCGCTTGGGCGGCTACGAGCTTGAGAGCAATGCGCGTCAGATTCTCGCTGGCCTTGGATTCAAACCCACGGATTTCGATCAGCCTTGTTCCGAGTTTTCCGGCGGTTGGCAGATGCGCATCGCGCTCGCAAAACTCTTCCTTCGCCATCCTGATGTCCTTTTGCTCGACGAGCCGACGAACCATCTCGATCTTGAGAGCGTACAGTGGCTGCGCGGCTTCATCTCTGCCTACGACGGCGCCGTGCTGATCGTCTCGCACGACCGAGCCTTTATGGATGCTTGCGTCGATCACGTGGCGGCCCTGGAGAACCGTCGAATCACGACGTATACCGGCAACTACAGCTCATATCTCAAGCAACGCGAGGACAACCTTGAGCAGATGCGCGCCAAGCGCGCCGCCCAGGAGCGCGAAATCGCCCACATGCAGGTGTTCGTGGACAAGTTCCGCTACAAGCCGACCAAGGCCGCCCAGGCGCAGGAGCGCATGAGGCGCATTGAGCAGATCAAGAGCGAGTTGGTCATCCTCCCCGAGGGCCACAAGCACGTGAACTTCAAGTTCCCCGATCCTCCGCGCTCGGGTGACATGGTCATCAAGCTCGAGGATTTCGCCAAGCGCTATGGCAGCAAGACCCTTTACGAGCACGCCGACCTGACGCTGTACCGCGGAGACCGCGTGGCACTCGTCGGCCCCAATGGAGCCGGTAAATCGACGCTGCTCAAGATGCTGATCGGGCAAGAGCCCCCCACCGAGGGCGTTCGCTCCCTCGGTACGAACGTCGGCGTGGCCTATTACGCCCAGCATCAGCTCGAGGGCCTCAAGGAGGGCAACACCGTTCTGCAGGAGATCGACTCGGTCGCGCCCGCATGGACGGTCCCCCAGCAGCGCAGCCTTTTGGGCGCATTCCTGTTCGCCGGCGAGGATGTGGACAAGCGCGTCGGCGTGCTGTCCGGTGGCGAGCGGGCCCGCTTGGCGCTCGCCAAGATGCTGGTGGCTCCCGAGGCGCTGCTGTGCCTCGACGAGCCCACCAACCATTTGGATATCGACTCCGTCGATATGCTCGAGAACGCTCTCAAAAGCTTCCCGGGCACGATCGTGCTCATCTCCCATGACGAGCACCTGGTGCGTGCCGTGGCGAACCGCGTAGTGGATATTCGCGATGGCAAGCTGACCGTATACGATGGCGATTACGATTACTACCTGTTCAAGCGCGAGGATCTGGCCGCCCGCGCCGCGGCGGGGGAGGCTCAATCCGAAAGCGCCCCTAAGCAGCAGGATCGGCAACGTACCGACGAGCCTCAGGCTCCATCGCCTCGAGAGGGCAAGAAGACCAAGGAGCAGAGGCGCGCCGAGGCCGCCGCTCGCGCCGAGCTCAACCGCCGTCTCAAGGGAACGAAGGATCGCCTCAAGAAGGTCGAGGCCGAACTTGATGTGAAGCGCGCCCGCTACGACGAGCTCATGGTGCTCATGGCCAGCGAGGAGCTTTACGCCGATCAGGATAAATTCAACGCGGCTCTCCTGGAGTACAACGGGCTCAAGCAGGAGCTCCCGGCTCTCGAGGATGAGTGGCTTGAGCTCTCCACCACGATCGAGGAGGAGACCGCCCGTGGACTCGCGTAGAGCGCTTGCCGTCGCCTTATCGCTTCTGGGCTTGGCTTTTAGATCGTTCGCATTCGTCCTATGTGCGCTGACGGTCGCACTGTGCTTCAACGGTGTTGCGACGATGCTCGGCATCGTCAGCTTCGTCGTCGACCTCACACGGGCGCTTCCGGACATCATCGCGGGCTACGGCTTGATCCCCACGCCCTTCGGAGGCGTGTTCCGTTTCGATTTCGCGGTCGTTGCGGCGGTGTGCTTCCTTGCAGATCACCTCCTCGGCCGCATCTCCCAAACAATCCACTAGGAGGCGTACGGTGAATTTCGACTATCTGCTCGGCTTGCTCGCAAGCGCGGCGGCCGTGATCATCGGTATCGTGGTGCATGAGAGCGCGCATGCGCTGGCCGCCTACCTTTTGGGCGATCGCACCGCTCGATCCCAAGGGCGCATCTCTCTCAATCCACTTCGCCATATCGATCCCTTCGGCACCATAATGCTGCCTTTGATCATGATCTTGGCCGGTGGCCCCGTCTTTGCTTTTGCCAAGCCGGTTCCCATCTACCTCGGCAACCTCAAACATCCCAAGCGTGACGAGGTGGTGGTCTCCCTGGCGGGCCCTCTGAGCAATATCGCTCTCGCGGTGCTCGGTGCGCTTCTTTTACGCGGTCTTGCCAACGACCCCGCGTTGTTCGCAGGCGGCCTTGCACAGCATGGACTGGTGGCCCAGGTCGCGCCGCACTTGGTTCGTTTCTCGTTGGCGCTTGTGAGCGTCAATCTTTCCCTGGCGTTCTTCAACTTGATTCCGCTGCCACCGCTCGATGGCTCTTCGCTGCTCGTCCCGTTTCTCAAAGGGCGCGCTTTGCAGACGTATTACGAGGTCCAGCGCTACGCCATGCCCATTCTGATCGTTGTTTTGTATGTGTTGCCGAGCCTGCTGAACATCGATTTGATCGGCTGGTATTTCAGCATCACGGTCGATCCTTTGTATCTCAATCTCGTCAGCTTCGCTCTCGGCTTTTAACGTAGGTCGGTGCGCTAAACTCAATGTAAATGCGTTGTCCATATGAGAGGGGGTTGTATGTCGTATCGCGTGTCAACGCAGGTCTATTCTGGTCCGTTTGACCTGCTGCTTCAGCTCGTGAGCAGGCAAAAGGTCGACATCGGCTCAATCTCCGTCTCCGAGGTCGCCGAGCAGTACCTCGCCGAGGTCGAGCGCCTCGAGGCCCTCGACCTCGATGTCGCGAGCGATTTTCTGCTCGTGGCGGCAACCCTGCTCGACATCAAGGCCGCGTCGCTGGTCCCCGATGATGCGCCCAACGCCTCGGAGGACGACGCTTTGGATGATGAGTTCTCGGGCTTGGACGCCGATTCCCTGCGAGAAGTGCTCATTCAGCGCCTCATAGCCTACAAGCAGTTCAAGGGTGCCGCCGGTGCGCTGGGGGCGCGCATGGAGTCCGAAAGCCGCATGCACCCGCGCGTCGCCGGCCCCGACCCCGAGTTTCTGAACTTGATGCCAGACTATCTCGCGGGAATCACGCTGCGCGGCTTGGCCGTCATCTGCGCGGATTTGGACGGTAGGCGCGAGACGTTCCTACTCGAAGCCGAGCATGTCGCCCCCAGCCGCGTTCCCATAGAGCTCACGGTGGCCTCGGTCGACCGCGTCACAATTTCGCGCCCACATCTCACGTTCCGTGAATTGTTGGACGGGGATGCGACTACGGAGCAGATCGTCGCAACGTTTCTCGCCATCCTCGAATTGGCTAAGCGCGGATCTGTCACGCTTGACCAAGACGAGAATTTCGGGACCATCCGCATCGACCGTGTCGAGGGCGCGCCCGAATACCGCCCCGAAGACGGTTCGCTTTTTGACGAGGAGGACTAATGGAGCATTTGAGTGAGCTTGAAGACGGCTCCATCAAGGGCGCTCTCGAGGCGCTGTTGCTTGTTTCGAGCGACCCCGTGAGCGCGAGCCAGCTTGCGAGCGTGCTCGGCTCGGCCCCCGGCGAGATCGCGTCCCTTCTGGCCGATCTCAAAGTCGAGTACGAGGAGGCCAATCGCGGGTTTCAGCTGCGCGAGGTGGCGGGGGGATGGCGCCTGTTCACC
>JAHHSP010000044.1 GCA_020025115.1 Collinsella sp.
GTCGCACGGGCTGCACGCCCGCATGCACCAATGCGGCCCCTCTCATGAAAAGCCCGCGCATCTGACGGAAATCCTGGTTCCCCTGTCCGCTTTCTGCCATCATTTCCGCAGGTAAATAATGCTTTTTACGGCTTGCCTTCATGAGCAATGCTGCTATCGTTAACCCATGGAAGCGATCATTTGCGACATATCGGCATGGGAGTACTGGCGCACACCGCCGGCCCTCCGCGACGTCGAAATCCCACATGATATCGCCTGTGCGGAAAAGCCCGACGGCCTCGGACTGGAATGGCTTTCCGGCGTTCCGCGACTGAACATCCGCCCTCTCGACGCCAGCATTCGCGAAAGGCTGCTCACCGGCCTTAAGGGCGTGACGAGGCCCGTGCATATCATGCTCCCCGAATCCTCCCGATACTCCTCCAGCTTCGTAGTCGCGCACCGCGTACCCAAAGATCTGCCCCCGTCGTGCATCGTTGATCTTGGCAATAACCTGGGCGTCCTTTCTCCCTCCTACCTGCTCGTCAAATCCCCTCGCAAAACCGACCCGATCGCCCTCGCGCTCGCCATGTTCGAAGCATGCGAAATATACGCCGTCTCTCCGATAAACAAACGCATGTCCTTAACTTTTGACCTGCTCAAACGGGAGGGAGAACTTAAAGAAAACGGGGCGCTCAATCCCGATGTCAAAATCTGCGAATACTACGACTCCGATGGCAGGCGCGCGTCCTTCCTCGATGGCGAAGGGGAACAGCTCCCCTGGAGCGTCTGTCTCCCCTCGGGCGCAACAACGTCAAACCTATGGAAGCGCCCACCGCTCACGTCGCTCGAACAGCTTACCGACCTTGCAATCCGCCTCCAGGGAAAAACGGGCAATCGCACGGTAACGCAAGCGTTGGACCTTGCCATGGATGGATCTGCCTCGCCACTCGAATCAAAAATCGCGCTGTTTCTCACCGCTGACATGCGTTTTGGTGGCGAAGGTTGGCCCAAACCGAGGCTCAATCAACGTATCAACTTCGATAGCGCTGCGTTCAAGCTGGCTTATCAAGGCCACTGCGTTGTCGACCAGCTGTACCCAAGCACCATGGGCGTTGTCGAAGTAGACGGCGAGGGCTTTCATTCGGACGATTTGACGTTTAAAAAGGAGACGGGCCGGCGCGCCGCGCTCGAAAGCATGGGCTACAACGTAGTATCTTTCACCTATGACCAAGTCTCGGATTTGGAGAAATACGACTCGCTCATCGAACAACGTGCGGAGATACTCGGGTTGAAACTCGCAAATCGAACAGCGAGCTTCCTCAATCGTCGAAACGCACTCCATGGAAAGCTCTTCCCCGCATCGAGATAACGCCCAAGAAGCCCCGTGGGTAAATCCAGAGGTCGCAAAGACAAAATCCGGAAGCCCCAAAGGCATATCCGGAGGTCGCAAAGGCATAAGTGTACGTTTTGGGGAACGTTTTGAGCTCTTTTTGTCAAACCGGCGCGCAGGCACCAACAAAACCGCAGGTCGTGAAAAGCCAGCCGAGTAATACAGGGGCTCGGAGAGCAAAAACCTTCCCCAAAACGTACACTTATATTTTTGAACACCCTGTTTCGCTGCGAAGTTGGGGTTAAAGGGACCTGCGCGGCCGCATGCTGATCACCGCCATGACTCCTGTAGTCAGCATGGCGATATCCAGTATCCCCTCAAAAGCTTCCAGCGGAACCACAAGCACGGTCTGTACCTCCCCATCCAACTGCATAAACACCTGTCCGCCGCAATTCCAACGACTATCTCCGACCACTCGGCGCTGCAAGTTACCGGCCGGCAAAACAATGGGAAAGGGCGCTGATGCGTCCTTTCCCATTCCAGGCAGAGCCCATATAGATGCCGCAACGACCACACTCGCCCTACAAAATCCGCTCACATCGAACGAACGGCTCGCGCGTCACTGTTAATGCGCATGCCTGGCGCGTATCGCATCGGATACGATGCCCTTGCTCATGAAATACGTGACCATGAAGTAGCCGCCGTAGCACAGCAGGAAGACCGCGCAAGTCGCGGCAACCGTCACGCCGATCGAAATACCACCGAACAGTGCCACGATCTCGATGACGACATGCAGCGCCACCATCGAATGCGCGACGCCCACAATCAACGGGAACACAAAGAACACCGCCTGCTGCGCCAGCATCGAACGCACGATGTCGTGGCGAGAAGTTCCCAACTCGGAAAGGATGCGGCAGCTCTTGCCGGAATCGGCGACACTCGAAAGCTGCTGGATGGTGAGGATGGCGGCACACGCAATGACCAGAACGAATCCTATGTAGATCGCCACATAGCTAATCAAACCGTTCATCGTGTTCGTGCCTTCGTAATTCTGGATGCGCGTCATTTCCATGCCCCACAAACCGACCTCACGGCCGTTCGCATCACATAGGCTCGGCACCCATCCGCGCTTGGCGCGCACGTAGCCCTCGGTCTCCTCATACGTGAGACCATCGCGATAATCACCCAGCAGATAGCTCCCATACAGAGGCAAGTTCGCTTTCTCCACCACCGCGTCGGGGACGATGATCGTTCCGGAATTGCTGCCCATGTTCGAGTCGACAAACGTACTGGCGCCCTCATCGACCTCTTTTGCCCTTGGACGCAGCGCAACATCGCCAAACGGGATGGCAACATCCTCGCGCATGGCAGCGTCGTAGACCTTGTTCATCGTCTCGCCCATGTCGGACGTGAGCAAGTACCCATCCGTTCCCAAATCGACCTCGCCCAGCCCGCGGAACACCCGATAGCGATTGTAGTCGCTCTCCCTCATGACCTGCAGGCCCATGACATTTGAATTCGCGCTCCCGGTACCGACCGGCAGCGGCAGGTCAACCGCCTCGCACAGCTGGTTAAGCGTGACAAGGGGCCCACTCCCCCCGCGAGGCGTGGAATCATAGACCTCCACCTGCACTCGCTTGCCAAGAATGCCGTCGAGGTCGAAGGCCTCCTCGTTCGCAAGGCCGGGATTCACGCGATCGCTCTTGCTCAGCTCCACGATGTCGAACGGTTCTTCCGCGATTCCCATGGGACGGTCGGAGTCATAGCTATTCTCCAGCGTTTTCTCGCCATAGTAGATCACAATGCGTGAATAATCCGCCGGGTTATTGCGCTCCACGCTCGTATTCATGACGTTGGCGATGGACATGCCGCCCGTGACGCTCGTAATCGCGAGGAACAAGATCATCGAGATCATGGCCATGGAGAAGCTCACCGTGTTCACCTTGGCGGAAAGCTGGCGCAGCGTGAACATGTTGAGACCGCGCCAATACAGGCCCTTCACGCTCTGCAAAACCTTAAGCAGGAAGCCCGAGAGGCCGAAGAAGAACAGGATCGTGCCCACCACTACGATACCCGTGGTGAGGGAGAACTGGCTCATCGCCGCGTCCATCTCACCGACAGGGGCGTCAATCGGAAGACCGTCTCGCAGCAAACGATGGTATGCGACGCCGATCAAGGCTGCGCCCAGCATGAACACCACGGCGGACAACATCGGATTGCGGGTCTTGATGGCCTCGTTCTTACGGTCGGCACTCATGAGGTCGATGATGTTCGTCCGACCCACCACGAGCAGGTTGAAGGTGAGCGTCAGCAAAAAGATGACGAACAGGCACCCCACCGTGAGCGTGAACGCCGGTATGGAGAAAAAGAAATGGAAGTTCGCGATCTGAGTCTTGAAAATAGACGCGGTGAAGAACGTCATGATTTGCGACAACCCAACGCCGAGCAATATGCCCAGCGCCAGCGCAGCGCCGGAAACGATGGCCGTCTCAAGGGCCATGACGCGGGCCACTTGCCCGCGGCTCATGCCGAGCACCTGGTACAGGCCGAACTCCTTCTTGCGGCGCTTCATGATAAAGCCGTTCGCATACACCATCAAAAAGCCCATGACGGCGGCGAGGAAGAACGTCAGTCCCGAGAAGATGCCGCTGAGCAGCTGGGACAGCCCTTCTTCCATGGAAACGAAATCAACCTGAATAGAGATGGTGTTGAACGCATAAAACACCGATACGGCAAGTGTGAGCGTGAGGAGATAGACCAGGTAGTCCTTGCCCGCACGGCGCACATTGCCCCAAGCGAGCTTACAGAGCATCGGAACCCTCCCCTCCCATCATGGCGACGACTTCCATGATGCGGTCGAAAAACTCGCGTCTCGAACTGTCTCCACGGCGGAGCTCGGTGAAGATGCGGCCGTCGCGGATAAACAACACGCGGTTGGTGTAGCTCGCGGCAAAACTGTCGTGCGTGACCATGAGCACGGTTGCCTGGTACTGGCGGTTCATGGCCTCGATGCTCTCGAGAAGCAGGCGGGCGCTCTTGGAGTCGAGCGCGCCGGTGGGCTCATCGGCCAAGATGATGGCCGGGTCCGTTACCAGGGCTCGAGCCGCGGCGACGCGCTGCTGCTGACCGCCGGACATCTGGTACGGATACTTGTCGAGGACCCCGGCGATGTCCAAACGCTGTGCGACCTGCTCCACCCGGACAAGCGTTTCCTTTGCCGGGATGCGCGCGATCGTGAGCGGGAGCGCGATGTTCTCGCGGGCCGTAAGCGTATCGAGCAGATTGGAGTCCTGGAAGATGAACCCGAGTTGTTCACGGCGGAAGCGCGTGAGCTTGGCGTGCCTCATGCGCGTGACATCGACCCCATTGATGACCACGTTGCCGCTCGTCACCGTATCGATAGTCGAAATGCAGTTGAGCAGGGTGGACTTACCGGAGCCCGAAGCGCCCATAATGCCCACGAATTCACCCTTGTCCACCGCGAACGACACATCGGCCAGCGCGCGCGTCACGTTGTTGCGGCTGCCATATACCTTTTCGACGTGATTGACCTCGAGCACGGGCACGCCCGCCCGCACAGCGGCGCCGCCGACGGCGCTCACGCCCGGGACCTGGGGTTCTGCCATATCGGCACCGTTCTTGCCAAATGCCATCTCAATCATTCCTTTCACAAGCTCTCGATGCGAGGCGACCTTATCGACCGACCATGGCCAGCAGCACGAGCAAGCCGCTCGCGAGCACCGCCATCACGCACAGCCACACGGTCATCTCGACTTGGGACATGCTCGCATTGACCATCGCCGCGTCGCCCTGAACGAGTTCGGAAGCGAACTGCGTGTCCATGGATTTCATCGTAATCTCCTTTTCTCCCTGCGCCACGAGGCGCCTCGCTTCTTCGACCCCTATACTGGCAGGGCGCCCCCTCGGCAACCATCGATTTGGCTTACGAGCCGGTTGCATTGTTGTAAGGTTGCCCGTGCGGTGCGTTGAATGCGAGAAGGCGAGGTGGCAGCATGAAGACCGTCCGCGTGGCGGCTGGAATCATCCAGCGTGACAACGAAGTCCTGGCCGTGCAACGCGGCTACGGCGAGATGAACGGGCTATGGGAGTTTCCCGGAGGCAAAATCGCCGCAAGCGAGACCCCCGAAGAAGCCTGCCGACGCGAGCTGAGGGAAGAGTTGGATGTTCGCATCACAAACCTGCAGGACTTCTATACGCTCGAATACGATTACCCCGACTTCCATCTCTCCATGAACTGCTTCCTGTGCCACCTGGACGAGGAAGGCGGCGCACCTGCGCGCAACGACCGGCAGCGCGACATGCGTTGGGTGCACAAGAGCTCGCTGGCGACCCTCGAATGGATGCCCGCCGACATCGAGCTCGTCAACATGCTGGTGCGCATGGGCGAGGAAGAGGAGCGGGCGCTGGTGAAGCGCCGTGCGGCTGTGCGCAAGTCCATGCAGGGCAACAAGCGCCGCGATACCAAACCGGAGCTCCTCGTACGTCAGCGCCTGAGAGCCGCCGGCCTCACCGGCTATCGACTCGACTGGGCCAAGGCGCCCGGTCGACCCGACATCGCCTTTCCCGGGCGCAAGATCGCAATCTTCGTCAACGGGTGTTACTGGCACCGCTGCCCGCATTGCAACCCCAGCATGCCGAGCAAAAACGTCGAGTTTTGGAAGGCGAAGTTCCGGCGCAACGTCGAACGAGATGCCCGTGCCCTCACCGAGCTCGAGGAGGCGGGCTGGTGCGCCATCACCATCTGGGAATGCGAGCTCAAGCGAAATCGCATCGACGAGACCATGGAGCGCGTGATCGAGACGGTGCGCGAAGCGAGCGGGGACAGGGGTGCACGGACGACGGACCCTCCGGAGCAAGCCTCCACCCTCGCGTCAGATTCCGCAGCGAGGCAGGTCACCGTCTCGCAGCCGGAATAAGCCCCCGACCGCAACCCCTCCCCATCGAGTAAGGAGCCCTCATGCATATCGGAATGTTGCAAGCCGAGGAATTCGGCGACCTGCAGCGCTTGGTAGACGGCCTGTTCACCGGGCGCGAGGCGATCGACCGCCTCGACCTCATCGTCCAGGCCGAGATCGTGGATCTCGCACCCGACCTGCTTGAGATCGTGAACCTCGTTCCCCCGGGGACCTACGACCGCGGGCGCCTGTGCGACCAAATCAACTCCGCGCTCGCCGCCCACGGCTGGGGCGCCACATACGGCACGGTGGAGTAAGCGCTCCAGACACAAGCAAGGCGGACGACGGTGGTCATTTGGGGACTGTCCCCATATGACCACCGTCGATTTAGCGCATTTGGAGACAATCCCCAAATGCGCCAAATTGAGTTCGCGCACAATTCCCAACACGAAAAAGGGGCGGGTCGTCCCGCCCCTTTCCCGTGACTTATTCGGAATCCAGCACCGGCTCGGGCGTTGGGCCCGCCTTCTTTTTGCATATCGCGCCCATGAACGCCATGCCGATTGCCGCCGCACTCACAGAGCCGACCAGGATGGCGGCCTTCGCAGCCAGAACCTCATACGGATCGGCCGGGAATGCCAGTCCGGCGATGAGGATGGACATTGTGAACCCGATGCCCCCCAGAATGCCGACACCCAGGATATGCGCACCGGTGACGTTCTTGGGCATGTCGGCGACACCGCTGCGAACCAGCAAGAACGTCACTCCGACGATGCCGATGGGCTTGCCCAGCAGCATGCCGAAGTACGTGCCCAGCGCCACGGGGTCCAGGGCCAGCTGCAGCACGTCGACGCCGACGAGGCGGACCTGAGCGTTGACGAAGGCGAAGATCGGCAGAATCAAGAAATTCACCGGGGTCTCGATCGCACGCTCGAGCCGGACCAAAGGCGGCGACACGCGGTGCATCACGCGCTCCGCGCCGAATGTGGCAGTGGTGAATTCATGCTGGTCGAGGATATGGGCCTCATCGTCGTAGCTCTCCACCATGTCGGGCATGTAACCGTGCAGCCAATCCGTGAGGTTGTTCAACCGGATGCCGGAACGCGCGGGAATAGCAAAAGCGAGGATCACACCGGCCAATGTGGCATGCACGCCCGAACGGAACAGGCAGAACCACAATGCCAGACCACCCAAAATGTAGGGCGACAGATGGAAATGCTGCGTCTTGTTGAGCCAGAACAAGATCGCCGTCACGCCCACCGCCGCGGCGAGCCAGAACAAGTCGGGGGCATGGCCGTAGAAGATCGCAATGGCCGCGATGGAAACCAGGTCGTCGGCTATGGCGAGAGTGGAGAAGAACACGCGCACGCCCGCGGGCACGCGGTCGCCGAGCAGGGACAGGACGCCCAGCGCGAAGGCGATGTCGGTCGCCATGGGAATGGCCCAGCCATGCATGGCACCGCCCTTGTTGAACAGTGCGTAGATGGTCGCGGGCATGACCACGCCGCCGACCGCGGCCAGCATGGGAAGCAGTGCCTGGCGCGGGCGGCGCAGCTCGCCAACCGTCATCTCATATTTGAGCTCGATACCCACGAGCAGGAAGAAAATCGCCATGAGGAAGTCGTTCACGAAGACTTCCACCGAGATCTCCGCGGTGAGCGCGCCGATCCCCACATGTATGGGCTCCATCAGAAAGTGATGGATGGCCTCATATGCATCGGTGTTCGCGCATATCACGGCAACGACGGCGGCCAAGACCATCACCGCGGCCGAGACGGTTCCGTTCTCGGAAATGCGCTGCCATGTGTCGCGGCGCTCTATGCGCTTGCGCTGCTTCTCGGTAAATAACTGTTCACGTGCGTCCATAGCTCTCCTTATCTCGTCGCCGCGTGCATGACGAAGCCGCGCCCCTCTCGGAGCGACCCCATGCGTGCACGGGCACAACAAGCGGTCCGTACCATATGCGTGATACGGACCGCTCTCTATCAAACACGTATGAACCTATGGTACCCAACGACCATATGCACCCAGAAGGAATCCCGCTGCGGCTACAGACCGAATCCAAAATTCAATGACGGATGCGCGGTCGGTTCGTCGCCCTTAGTTTGCCGCCAGGATGGGTGCGGCAACCTGCTTCTTACGGGAGAGCACGCCGGGCATCCACACGCCCTCGGCGACGTCAGCGATCCCAAGGCCCTTCTGCGCGGTCGCGGTATCGCCCTCAAGCAGGATCTGGGAGCCCTCCTCCATGATGTCGGTGAGGCACAGAACAATGCCGTCGGCGGCCTTTTCGGCCTGGTAGGCGCGCATGGCCTCGCGGATCTCGGGGATCATGCCAAGTGCACGGGACTTGTCGACCGTCTCGTACTGGCCGATGAGGAGCTTCTTGCCGGCGACCTCGAACATCTTGATGTCGTTGCCGACCATCTGCGCGGGGGTGAAGGAGCCGGACGGGCGGGTGAGGAAGACCTCCATGCCGAACTTGACCGGATCGACACCGAGCTGGTCGCCGAGCCTGGCCGCGATTGCCGCGTCGACGGCGGTGGCGGTGGGGCTCTTGAGCATGAGCGTGTCGGTCATCATGGCGGACAGCAGCAGCTTGGCCTGCGTGTCCGTGGGCTCAACGCCCAGGATCTCGAAGAGCTTGGCCACGATGGAGCAGGAAGAGCCCCAGGGCAGCGCCACGATGTGCAGCGGAGCGGCGGTGCCGTTTGTCCAGGAAAGGGTCTGCTGGGGCAGTGAGATACGGGGCGTTGGGTTGATTGTCGTGCGGCACACTATGGGCAATGCGTTGG
>JAHHSP010000045.1 GCA_020025115.1 Collinsella sp.
GTGCTGCCCTCCCAGGCGTCCTTGCCGAATTGGTCGGCGGGCTTCTCCGTGGAGGCGGGGGCGATGCGCACGTTGTCGATCTTGGCGGCTATGGCATTGGTTTTGGAGCCGATGCGCTGCACCGGCAGCGTGAGAGAGGAATTGCCGATGCCCTCTTTGGTCACGCGCTTGGCATATTCGTTGTAGAAGCTGCCCGGAGCGTCGCCGACCATCTCCCCATCGACCTTGAGCCTCGTCTTCTGCCCCTTCGTCACGACCTCGATGGCGACCTTCTTGCCCACGGGGAGCTTGTAATCGAAATAGTAGGTGTACAGCTCTCGGGTAAAGCCGAGCCTCCCGTCGTCCATCACGCGGATGTCCAACGTGCCATACGGCGCATCAGCCTCGAAGAGGATGTCGCCCGGGCAGGCGGGCTCGGTCAATTCGATATCGAAAGACAGGCTAGATCCGGTCGCCACCTTGTCGAGGGCGCCCTCGACATAGGACTCATCGCCGCCGAGGACCAGCTTTCCGTCCTCGACCTTGGCGCCCTTGCCATTGGCAAGGTCGCGACCGTTGCGACTCGCATCCGACAGATCGCCCTCGAATTCATACGAGGCGTACACGTCGCCGACCTTGGAGACCTTGCTGTAGGGATTCGTGCGCGGGGCGTCACCCGTCTTCTCCACAACGCGGCGGAGGTTCTCGAAGCCGGCGTCGCCTGCGCCCTTCTCCTGACCGGTGGGAGCCCAGTTGTTCTCGGCGTAGACCGGGAGCGCATCGAAGAAGCGGGCATACTCATCGGCCTCTGACAGGCCAGAGGCGTTGGTATCGATGTTGTCGTTCCAGATGGCGTATGCGGAACCCAAGATCCTGGGATCGCTCGAGGGCAGCACGGTGCCGCCGAAGTTGTTGGGGTCGAAGCTCTTGTACAGCCCCTTGGTGTCCAGGTAGTCCCCGTACTGGCCCCGATTGCCCTGGCCGTTGGGCACCATGTACCCATATCTGTCCAGAATGTTGATGAGCGAGAAGCCCTTATCGAACATGCGCTTGGGGTTGGCCCAGCCAAGGGACCAGATGTCCATCTGAACGCCCTCGCCGCTCTCGGGCTCGGCACCGCCACCGGCGAGCCAGCCGCTGTCGAAGCTGCCCCAGATGCGCGGTGTGTGACCGCCGTCCATCAGGTGCGGGACGAGGTCGTTGTAAAACTCGCAGTACGAGGGACGGCCGTTGGGGATGATGAACTCATCGGCGCCGATGTGCACCACCGTATCGGTATCGAACACCGGATCCGGACCCGTTGTGTAGTCATCAAAGATATCGCGGATGAGCTTGCGCGTCTCGGGCTTGCGGACATCCAGGTGATCGATGGCAGAGCGGTTCTTGCCCTGGGGCGAGGTGGTCACCGTCTCGCCTGCCACGGCAAGCTCCGGCCACACGCGCGTAAAGGCGACCGCATGGGCGGGCATATCGATCTCGGGCACGACATTCATGCCCAGACCGCACTGCGTCTTGATAAAGGCGCGCATGTCGTCTTTAGTGATGTGGTAGTCCCTCGATGCGGGCGTAACGCCGTCCTTGTTGGCGACGCCGGACTCAAGACGGAACGCACTGTAGGCGCCCCACTGGTCCCGCTCGTCCAAACCGTAGTTCTCCAAGAAAATCAGATTGTCGGAAAGATGAAGCTGTAGGTCGTTCATCTTGTAGTAACGCATCGTGCGGGCCGCCTTGCCGACCATCTCGAGAGAGATGGGCTTGCGCGCGATATCCCACATGAACCCACGGACCGGGAAGCGCGGGTAGTCGCGCATCTGGCCCACGGGGAATCCGTCGGCCTCGGTCTTGGTCATCTGCAGGATGGTCTGCATCGCGTACATGTTGCCCGTCACCGCGGGGGCGGTGACGTCGATGCGGTCGGCCTTGACCTCCATGGCGTAGCCCTCGTCGCCGAGCAGCTTGTCGCCGGCGTTCTCGCCGAGGGTGAAGCTGAAGGCGCCGGCCTGAGAACCGCCCTGCGCGGCGGAAAGCTCGATCCCCGTGAAGTCCTTGTAGTCGGCAACGAACTCGTCGACGACCGGCCTCAGCGCGGCATCGCTATAGGTGACGCGATCAAACTCGTCGAACGCCGTGCGAGCGGTCGTGTCGGAGAACCACTCTTGAACCTCGGGCACGACCGTGGGCTTGGCGTTCCCCTCCCCATCCCGGTCTTTCGCGCCCTTGACCTCATAGGGAATGTCGTTGGTGACGGCCTCCTCATCGGTACCGTCCTTGTGGACCTTCCAAGAGACCTGGACGACCTTGTCGGTCAGCGGATGATGGACGACGCCCTTCTCACCGACGACCTGCTCGAAGTCGGAGCCGTTGAGCTCGATGGAAAATCCCTCGGGGACCTTCGGGGCCTCAAGTGCATCGGCATCCTTCTCGACCGTCTGCTTGCCGAGCTTGTTGAGCTTCTTGACGACGCTGTCAAGAGATTCCCTCACGGTCTGCACGTTGGTGTAGGCCTCCAGCTCGACGACGGAGACGCCGTTCCATTGGGTATCCCCCCTGACGACATCGAAGTTGGTGAGGCGCAGCTTCTGGGCGACCACCGGCTGGTCAAGCGTCACGCGCACACGAGGCTCGAAGCCGGAGCCGTTCACCGTGTTCTCGACCGTCTTGGCGCTCACCCATTCCGTGGAGCCCGGTGCCTGGTACTGGATATCGAAGCCCCTCACATTGCTGGGCCTGACATCGATGGAGCGATCCTCGAACTCGATGTCGACGAACTGGATTTTGGACGGCTCTTTAAGCTCGGCCTGAAGCCAGGTGTTGGCATCTTTGGCCGGGGCGCTCTCCCCGCTCGACCAACGGGATTTGGATCCCCGATCACCGTCGGCGGCTTTGCCGGCGGCAAGGTCGCCCTCCTGACCGCTGGCGGACATCTTGGCGCCCTTCACATGGTTGACGTCGGGCTCGTCGACGGCGTCCGCCTGGACGTTGGTGTACGCCTCGAACTCGGCGACGGACACGCCGTTCCATTCGGTCGAGCCGCGCAGCACGTCGAAATTGGTCAGTCGGACCGCAGATGCCTCGATGGGGGTATCCAGCTCGATCTTGACGACGGCCTCATAGCCGCCGCCCTCAACGGTCTCGGTACGCGAAAATGCCTTGGCGACCTGCCATGCACCATCGTCGGAAGAACGGTACTGCAGCTCGAAGCCCCTCACATTGCTCGGGGTCGGAGGCGCGCCAGCGGCGCGGGTCTCGAAAACGATCTTGAAATACGACAGTCGCGTCGTCTTTGCGAACTCCGCCTGCAAATACGTTTTATCATCTTTTGCCGGCAAAGCATCGCCCGAAGACCAACGGCTGTCATGATGGTCACCGGAATCATCCTTGCCATCAGCGGCCTTGTCGGCGGAAAACTTACCGCCCGCGGGTTGGGCGGTCACGACGGTCCCCGCGCTGCGGACATGGTTGACGTCTTGCGTCTCCACCACGTCGCCCGCGGCGAACGCGCTGAGCGGCAGCCACGCCGAGCATAGCAGCGCGGCGGCAAACACAAAAGGCACCCACTTTCTTCGCGTGGATGCCTTGATCACTTTCTTCATAGCCCAGGTCTCCTTCCCCCTCAGGGAGTTCGATCGACAGAATCTATCGAATTATCGAACACCTGTAGCAAAATTTGGACCTTGAGCCAAGTATTTCCCACTAACGTAGCTAGATTGTCGGTAAATGGGCCGCTGCCGCCCCTACCCTGCGATGCAATCGCGCTTCTTCGCGCGCTCCGAGAGCGGCACGTACTCACCGGACTCGAGCACCGATCGATACGCCGGGCGGATGATGCGATGGGCGCAGATGAGCTCCTCCATACGGTGGGCCGCCCAACCCGCGGTACGCGCGACGGCGAACAGCGGCGTGAACATGGTCTTGGGAATGCCGAGCATCTTGTAGATGAAGCCGGTGTACAGGTCGATGTTCGCGCAGATGGGCTTGGTGGTGCCGCGAACATCGACCATCACCTGCGGCGCGAGCTTCTCGATGCGCTCGATGAGCTCGAACTCGGCGCCCATCCCCTTCGCATTGGCAAGTCCGCGGGCGTAGCGCTTGCACAGCACCGCGCGAGGGTCGGAGAGCGTATAGACCGCATGCCCCATGCCGTAGATGAGGCCGCTGCCGTCGAACGCCTGACGGCGCAAGATCTTTTCGAGATAGGCGGCCAGCTCGTCCTCATTCTCCCAATCGCCGACATTGGTGCGAATGTCCTCATGCATGGCCATGACCTTGGCATTGGCCCCGCCGTGTCGAGGACCCTTGAGCGAGCCGATCGCCGCGGCATATGCGGAATACGCATCCGTACCGGAGCTCGAGAGCACGCGACACGCAAAGGTTGAGTTGTTGCCGCCGCCGTGCTCGGCGTGGAGCATGAGCATGACGTCGAGAAGCATGGCCTCCTCGCGCGTGTAGCCGTCCTCGCCGCGCAAGATCTGCAGGATCGCCTCTGCCGTCGAAAAACCCGCCTCGGGAATGGGAACCGCCGCGTGCCTGCCACTCACCTGGGCGCTATGGAAGGTCTGCGCGAACGCGGCCAAGCGCGGCAAACGGGACAGCAGCGAAATCGCGACGTCCACCTCGTGTTCGGGCGTGATGTTGTCGGGGTCCGCATCGAATGCGTACAGCAGCAAGACGGCGCGTTGGAGCGCGTTCATGATCGAGGGGCTCACCGTGGTGATCGGGAACTGACGGACGAATTCGCTCGACAGATGGCGATAGGCACCGAGGCGGCCGTTGAAATCATCGAGCTCCTCGGCGGTCGGGAGCTCGCCGGTGATGAGCAGGTAAGCAACCTCCTCATAGCCAAAACGGTCTTCGGCCTGCGCATTGGTGATAAGGTCTTCGATGTCGTAGCCGCGCAGGATGAGATGCCCCTCGTCGGGGACGACCCTGCCATCGATGCGCTTATATCCGTGAACATCGGAGATGCGCGTGAGGCCGGCGACGACACCGGATCCATCGGCATTTCGCAGGCCGCGTTTGACGTCGTAGGCGCGGAAGATGTCCTCTCCATATTCCTCCGAGGGAATGTCGTGATACAGGCGCTCAGACGCCCCATCCACGAAACGACTCGCCTCGTAATCGAGGACGAGGCGGCTCAGGTGATCGTCGAAGCGATAGTAGATGTTGTGGGCATCGTAGGACATGGGGCTCCTTCTTTGACGAGCGCCCCGGCGCATAGCCGGGGCGGGTTGAACGAGTCTGGCGTACTGTGCCGGCGGATGGCGCAAACCCCATCCCGAGGGGTGCATCGCTATAGGCGGTACATGAACTGGAAGACGTCCTCGCGCTGCATCTCGACCGTCACGCCGAGCGCCTCGCCAGCGGCGACGAGCTCCTCCTGCAGCTGCATGAAATCGAGCGTGGCATTGGAGACGTCCGCGATGAGGGTCATGGTGAAGATGTCCTCGAGGATGCTCTGCGTGATATCGCGGATATCCACGCTCGCGTCGGAAAGAATGCGCGTCACACCGGCGACGATCCCGGGACGGTTCTTACCGAGGACGGTGATGACCACGCGGCTGGAAGGTGTCTCTGTCATAAGAGGGTCCTTTCGAACGATGTGAGGTCGCGCATCGGGCTTTGCAGCGAAGCGCACTCCAGTGTGATGCAGTGCTCTTAGTCTATCCGATTTCGCCTCCGACCACGTACATTCCATGGTCGAACGGGCAAAGCCTCGCACCCATCACAGGGATTCGAGAACGCGGCGCATCTCGAGCTGCACCGCATGCTCGACATTGCTGCCGATCACGCGATCGGCCACGGCGCGCAGGGCGGGCCTTCCGTTCGCCATGGCGCATCCCTCTCCCACAAAGCGGATGATCTCATAGTCGTTCATCGCATCGCCGAACGCCATGACCTCGGATGCATCGATCCCATGGTGCTCCATGACCTGGGCGACGCCTGATGCCTTCGATATCCCCGGCTGCATGACGTCGATGTAGGAATTACCCGAAGGGGCGAACGTGAAAAGCCCGCCGAGCTCGCGCTGGAGCACGTAGGCGTTGTCCATCACGTTGCCGTCATCGCAAAAGATGCTCGCCTTGATGATGCTCACCTGCGGCGAGGGCAGCTTGTAGATACGCTCCACGTTGGGCAGGTCCTTATCGACCTCACGTACGAATTTGTCCTCATCGTCGAGAAGGTAGGACTTGGTTCGATCGAACAACGCCAGATGCATGTTGGGGAACATGGCGACCGTCTCGGCGAGACGGCGAATCGCGAGGTGCGAGTAGACCTCGCGATCGATCTGCACGCCGTCGGCAAAGACCTGGGCGCCGTTGGACGCGACGAAATCCATCCGGTCCTTCACCGGTGAGAAGAAGTCGCAAAGGCGATCGTAGCGGCGCCCGGAACTCGCGACGAAACGCACGCCGCGCTCTCTCAGGGCGATGATGAGGTCGAACGTCTCCGGTGAAACCCGACCGTTTTCATCGAGGAGCGTGCCATCCATATCGGAGGCGATGAGTTTGATAGTCATGATGCGCAATCCTTATCTCGCATGTACCGGAATTCGGCGAATACACCGATGAGGATACCCACCCAGCCCGCTTCCATACGATATCTGAGGGGCGCTCGGGACCATTGCGGCAACTCCCCGCGCATCCGGATGTGGCGGGCGCCGACGATCGGACGGCCTCGAATCAGCACGCGGGGATGCGGCTGGGGGCATCCGCCGGACTCGGCCCCGATACCGGATAACGGCCACCCTCATACGCCGTACGCATATGCTCGTCGGGGCTCATGGAATATACCGGGGCTGCAAGATGCGGCCAAGCACGATGGACGCACGCGCGGGGAGGGTTCCGCAAGTAACCCCCCATCGAGACCTCCCAACCGCTCCGAACACGCCGGGTCTTCCCCGTGAAACGACCCCATCCGGCACGGCGGCTAGTCCCCGTCGACCCCATCCGACTCAGTCGTCTCCACGACGATATAGCGCGGGCGCCCCTTGCATTCAAGGTAGATTCGCCCCACATATTCACCGACCACGCCAAGCGAGACCATAACAAGGCCGCCCACAAACCAGATGGATATCATAAGGCTCGACCAACCGGCGACCACGCGGCCCGCGAGCGCTTGAACCAGGGTGTAGATCATCATGGCCAGGCTCACGACAAGTGAGACGAGACCGAGCATCGTGACCCAGCGAATGGGCTTGATGGAAAACGAGGTGATGCCCTCGAGCGCAAACAAGACCATCTTTTTGAGCGGGTACTTGGACTCGCCCGCAAAGCGCTCCGCGCGCGCGTAATACACGACATCGGTGGTAAAACCAAGCGCCGGGACAATGCCCCGAAGAAACAGGTTCACCTCCGTATACTGGGCCAGCGCCTTCAAAGAGCGCCTGCCCATGAGGCGATAGTCGGCACAATTCGAAACCATCTCGACGCCGAGCCATGCCATCAGGTCGTAGAACATCCCGGCGGTGCCGCGCTTGAAAGCGGTGTCCGTGTCGCGATTCGAACGCACGCCGTACACGATCTCCGCGCCGCCCGCATGCTTGGCGAGCATCTCGTCGATCGCGTCGACGTCATCTTGCAGGTCGGCATCGAGGGAGACGGAGCAGTCGCACCCTCGATCAAGGGCCTCCATGAGACCGGCATACAGGGCGTTCTGATGTCCCTCGTTATGGGCGAAGCAGATGCCGGTGAACCAAGGGCGCGCCGGCGCGGCCCCCATCGAACTCGGATCGTCATGCAGGGCGCGGATCATCGACCATGTACGGTCGCGGCTGCCGTCGTTCACGAACAGGATGCGGCTATCCTCGGAAATCAACGCGCGATCCAACAGGGAGTCGAGCTTGTCGGAAAGACGGCGGCTCGCCTCGGGAAGCACCTCTTCCTCGTTGTAGCACGGCACGACGACGTACAAACAGGGGGCGGTGGATACTCCAGAGGCAGGGGCCTGACGATCGCAAGTCACGTCACGCACCTCACTTCCCATTCGATGTTGCTAAAACGGCCACAGTGTACCACCGTCCCCGACTGCCCCGCGGCTACTCGGCGTACTCGAACGTGGTCACGTCGAACATGCCCTCGGGCCGGATGCGCAGGGTCGGGATGACGGGCAGCGGCAGGAAGATCATGCCCATGATGGGATCGAGCGGGGGCTCGATCCCCATCGCACGGGCCGCCTCCATGAAGGCGTCGTGCTCTCGAGCGACTTCCTCCGCCGTCTTATCGCTCATGAGGCCGCCGATCGGCAGGTCGATCCTGGCGATGACCTCGCCGTCTCGCACGAGCACAAAACCGCCTTGCCCCACGGCCTCCACCGCCGCGAGCATGTCCGCCGGGCTGTCCCCCACCACGCAGACGTTATGGGAATCATGCCCGATGGTGCTCGCGATTGCGCCACCCGTAATGTCAAAACCGCGCACCCAGCCTTGACCGATGTGCTTTCCCGCCAGCCCCATGCCCGCGGGACCGTCGCCATCCGCACCGTCCTTCTGCGCCGCGACGCCGCGGCCGTGGCGCTCGATGAGCATGATGCGGCGCAGGCCCTCGTCGGACTCGGGATTCGCCGCACCGGTGACGGCGCTGCCGGGAACAACATCGATGACGGCCTCGCCGGGACGGAACTCGTAGGAAAAAACGTCGATCGAGAGCTGGGGCAGATGAACGGATTCGCGTAGCCGGCCCTCCAACTCAAGCAGGGCGGGGCGCGAAGAGGACGGGGCGGTGAAGCCCACGCATGCGCCGTCCTCGGCGACGAGTTCGCCCGCGCTGTACACGCGATGCGGGGGCACGGTGAACGCGAGGTCGTCGAGCAGCAGGATGTCGGCGCGCTTGCCCGGGGCGATGGC
>JAHHSP010000046.1 GCA_020025115.1 Collinsella sp.
CGTGGCGTTGGTGGAGTCGGACATGAGCAGGTCGACGCCCTGCTTGCCGAACTTGGCAAGCGCGCCATAGTCGGGGGTGATACCGTCGATCGGGGTCTGGTCGAGCTTGAAGTCGCCCGTGTGGACGACGGTGCCGGCCGGGGTCTTCAGGAACACGCCGAGCGCACCGGGGATGGAGTGCGTCGTGGAGAAGAACTCGACGGAGAAGCACCCGAGGTTGACACGGCTGCCGCCCTTGACCTCATGGAATTTAGGGGCGCGAATGCGGAACTCGGAGAGCTTGCCCTCGATGAAGCCCAGGGTGAGCTTGCTGGAGAAGATCGGTACCTTGTTGTTGAGGTCCTGCAGGAGGTACGGCAGTGCGCCCGTGTGGTCCTCATGGCCGTGAGTGATGATGATGCCGCGAAGCTTGTGCTCGTTCTCGAGCACATACGTGTAGTCCGGCAAGACGAGGTCGATGCCGGGCTGATTGTCGTCGGGGAACATGAGGCCCGCGTCGATGAGCACCATGTCATCGCCGCACTCGAAGGCGGTCATGTTCTTGCCGATACCGTCAAGGCCGCCCAGGGGAATGACCTTGAGCGTCACGTTCGATTTCTTGTTGTTGGTTGCCATAGACTTATGTGGCTCCTTTCGATTGCGCTGCAACGAAAACGACGGTCGATGCCGCCGCACGATTCAAATCCATATGCGTAAAGGTGGATGCAGGCATATGGAGATTATTGTATCCGTTCGATTGCATGTGAACGAAAGTACACCAAAAGTACGGTGGCCGCACGAATGCGGCCACCGCATGATAAAGGGGGTCCGATTGCGGGGCGAGCCGTCAGCGCCTGGAAATGAGCTTGGCGCGTGCGGCCGCGAGCCTGGCGAGCGGGACGCGATACGGAGAGCAGCTCACGTAGTCCACCCCGGCCGTGTTGAAGAATTCGACGATCGACGACGGGTCGCCTCCGTGTTCGCCGCAGACTCCGAAGTGCATATCGGACCTGACGGCACGGCCCTTGTCGACGGCCATCTTCACGAGCTCAAGCACGGCGGAATCGACGGTCTCGAACGGGTTTGCGGCCAAGACCTTGCCATGCAGGTAGGCCGGCAAGAACTTGGCCTCCGCATCATCGCGCGAGAAGCCGAAGGTCGTCTGCGTGAGGTCGTTCGTGCCGAAGCAGAAGAAGTCGGCGTGCGCCGCGATCTGGTCGGCGACCAGACATGCGCGCGGCAGCTCCACCATGGTGCCGATGGGGATGTCGAGCTTCACGCCGTACTCGGCCTCAACCTCCGCGATGACGCGCTCGGCGACCGCGCGGGTCTGGACATGTTCCTCGGTGACTGACACGAGCGGGATCATGATCTCGGGTCGGGGGTCAAAGCCCTCGAGCTTGAGTTGAGCGGTGGCAGAAGCGACGGCACGGACCTGCATCAACGGCAGATCGGCATAGACGATGGAAAGACGGACGCCGCGAAGGCCGAGCATGGGGTTGGACTCGGTCATGCCGTCGATGAGGCGCAGGCGCTCGCGCGCATCGGCGACGTCGTGCCCCAGGGCCTCTTTGCGCGCGATCTCGACGGCAAGCTCACGCGGGTCGTCGAGGAATTCGTGCAGAGGCGGGTCGATGAGGCGAATGACCATGGCGCGACCGGTCATGGTTCGCAGCATGGCGACGAAGTCCTCAGTTTGAACGGCGAGCAGGTCATCAAGCGCCTTGGTCCGAACGCGGGCCTCGTCTGAGAGGATGAAGGATTGGATGATCTGCTTGCGGTCGCCGAGGAACATGTGCTCCGTTCGGCACAGGCCTATGGCCTCGGCGCCGAATTCGAGGGCGAGCTCGGCGTCCTCGGGATTATCGGCGTTGACGCGCACATGATAGCCGCGTCCGGCGGACTCATCGAGGCGCACCTCGTCCGCCCAATTGAGGACGGTGTCCAGATCACCTGTCAACTCGGGTTTGACCAGCGGCACCGCACCGGCGACGACGATGCCCTGCCCGCCGTCGATGGAGATCACGTCGCCCTCGCGCAGCACGACATCGGTGCCCAGGACGTGGACCTCCTTTGCGGCCGCGTCGATGCGGAAGCTCTCTACGCCGCAGACGCACGGCGTACCCATGCCGCGCGCGATGACAGCCGCATGGCTCGTCTTTCCACCATGGCTCGTCAAGATGCCCTCCGCGGCGACCATGCCCTTGAGGTCGTCGGGATTCGTCTCCCAACGCACGAGGATCGCGGGGCGGCCCGCTTCATGGACGGCGACGGCGTCATCGGAGGAGAAGACGATCTCTCCGACGGCGGCGCCGGGACTCGCGTTGAGGCCGCGCGCGAGCACGTCGACGGCGGAGGAGGTGTCGAACTGGGGGTGCAGGAGCTGGTCGAGCTGAGAGGGGTCGATGCGCATGAGCGCCTCATCGCGGGAGATGAGCCCCTCCTCGACCATGTCGATTGCGATGCGCAGCGCCGCGGCGGCCGTGCGCTTGCCGGCACGCGTTTGCAGCATCCACAGCTTGCCCTGCTCGATGGTGAACTCGATGTCGCACATGTCGCGGTAGTGGCCCTCGAGAATGCCGAAAACGCGATCGAGCTCGGCCGCGGCCTCCTCCAGACCGGGAACCGATGCGAGGTCGGAGATGGGCTCGGTGTTGCGGATGCCGGCCACGACGTCCTCGCCCTGCGCATTCACGAGGAAGTCGCCGTAGGTCCCGCGCGCACCGCAGGCGGGATCTCGCGTGAACGCGACGCCGGTCGCGGAGGTTTCCCCCTTGTTGCCGAAGACCATGGCCTGGACGTTGACGGCGGTGCCGAGATCGTCCGGGATGCGATTGCGCTGACGGTAGATGCAGGCGCGCTCGTTCATCCAACTGCCGAACACGGCCTGAATGGCCAGGCGAAGCTGCAGGCGGGGGTCGGCGGGAAATGTGACGGCCCCGTTCACAACGAGCTCGGGATAATCCGCGGCGTCGACCTCTCGGGCGAAGATGGCCTTGAACTCATCCACGAGACCTCGAAGGTCTTCGTCGGAGAGCTCGGCATCGGTGCGGACCCCAGCGGTCAAACGGCGCTCGGCGATGGCATTCTCGAACAGGTCGGCATCGATGCCCAGCACGACATTGGAGAACATCTGGATGAACCTGCGATATGAATCCCATGCGAAATGCGGGTTATCGGTTTGGGCGATGAGGCCCTGGACAGATTCGTCGTTGAGGCCGAGATTCAACACGGTGTCCATCATGCCGGGCATGGAGAACGGGGCACCGGAGCGGACCGAGACGAGCAACGGGTCCTCCGCGCCTCCCAGGCGCTTGCCCATTCGGGCCTCGAGGTCGCATGTCGCCGCCTCGATCTCGTCGAGGGAGTCTTCGGGCCAGCTATTTCCCGCCTCCTCATACTCGACGCAAGTCTGGCACGTGATGGTGAAGCCCGGAGGCACGGGCAGCCCGATCCTGCACATCTCGGCAAGGTTTGCGCCCTTACCGCCGAGGATGTAGTTCATCGAGGCGTCGCCTTCGGTAACGTCGGGCGACGCCATGCCACCGCCGAACTTGTACACGCGCTGCATCGTAGTCACACTGACCCCCTATCGGCCCGATCGCCGGGCCATATCGTTTGCCATACCGCGCATATGCGGGTTAAGGGAACTCTACGGGCGCGATTCGAAATAGCTGTGAAGATGCGGGGGTATGGAGGCGAGCGGTGCAAAGTGCGCGGCGGACGGTCGCCCATGTGGTTACATCATGAAGATACCACTACAGCTAGATGGTGCTAAATCGATTGTGCAATCACATGCTCTCGGCGATGTTCGCGACCGATTCGCACCCGCCTCATGCGCTCGAGGATCTCAGAGGCGGACTCCTCGATGGCCTTTCCATTGGTGCGCACCGTGATGCATCCGAGCTTTTTTATGAGCGCCCGCGCCTCATCCATTTCGGATCGGACGCGCTCGGGGTCGGCGTAGTCGGCGGCGACGGCACGACTGAGGTCGTTGCCCAGACGGCGGTCCCGGATCGTGGACACGACCTCGGTCGTGGAGATGAGGCCGAACACCTTGCCGGGATCGACCGAATACAGAGACGCGGGGGGTTCCACACCTGGAACCAGCGGTATGTTCGCAACGCGGTACCCGAGGTGCGCGAGATACATGGACAACGGCGTTTTGCCGGTACGCGAGATGCCGATGAGGACGATATCCGCATCATCGAGGTCATCGGCACCGCGACCGTCATCGTGCTCGACGAAATACTCCATGGCCTCGATTCGCTTGAAGTAATCTTCGTCCGTGCGATGGATGGACCCCGCTATCCCGCTCGGAGTGACGCCCGAGCTCGCGCCGAGCGCCTGGACCGCCGGTCCGAGCACATCGACGCCGTTGACCCCCATCGCCTCCAGACGCTCGCCGACCTCGGCGCGCAAAGAGCCGTCGGCGATGGTATACAGGACGCTCAGCGCCCTCCCCTCATCCAAAAGCTGCCGGACGGCACCCTCGACCACAGCTGCGTCGCCGACCTTCGTGAGGCGTTCGATGGCGATATCGACTCCCTCGAACTGGCCGCGTGCGGCCCGGGCGACTTCGTAGCCCGTCGTTCCCAGTGAATCGGAAACGACGAGGACGACCTGGTGCGCGGATCGATCTGTCATGAAGGCCCCTTTCAATCGGCTCTTCCGTCAAGGCGACTATATCGCACGCCGCTTGCGCCCGTCACCAAGGGGCGCATCGCGTCGGGCGAACGGCAGGCGCACACGAACACCGCCGGGAATGAACCACGCATGAAAAGAGGGCCCTTGCGGACCCTCCTGTCAAGCTATGGGCGCTGCGGCGCAAGCGCTACTTGCGAGCCATCTCGCCGATGTTGGCGATACCGGCGAACACGCCCTCGAAGCGATTGAGCAGGCGGAGCCTGTTCTCGCGAACGGCCGTGTCGTCATCCATGACCATGACCTCATCGAAGAACACGTCGATGGGGCCGCGCAAGGCGGCGAGGGCGGCGATGACGGTCTTGAAATCGCGAGCGCCGAGTGCGGAGGCCACCTGGTCGCGCGCGGCATCGGTCGCGTCCAGCAGGGCGATCTCGGAATCGCCCATAAGGCCGCGGTCGACCTCGGTGCCAAGCGCGGCATCGGCGAGGTGCGCGGCGCGGGCATAGGCGGTGGCGAGGTTGGCAAAAGCCTCGCGGTCGTTGGCGCGAGCCTCCTCGAGGGCATGCGCGAGCTCGAAGAAGTGCGCGGGAACGGTGACGTCGCCGTCGGAGACGGCGGCCACCGTATCGGAGGAGACCTTCTCGTCGCGAGCCATCTGCGCCATACGGCCCTTGATGAACGCGCATGCGGACTCGGCCACGGAGACCTTGTCGAACTGGAGGCCCTGCTCCAGATAGCCATCGAGCGCGGCGTCGACGATCGCCTCATAGCCGCACTTCAGACGCGTGCGAAGGATGTTGAGCACGCCGATGGCGGAACGGCGCAGCGCAAAGGGGTCCTTCGAGCCGGTGGGCGGCTCATCGATGGCGAACATACCGGCGATGGTGTCGAGCTTGTCGGCGACGGCGACGATGCAACCGGCGATCCCCTCGGGGAGATCGTCGCCGGCGAAGCGGGGGCGATAATGATCGCGAATGGCGGCGGCGACCTCGGGCTCCTCACCCGCGGCGGCCGCATAGTAACCGCCCATCACGCCCTGCTGGCTGGTGAACTCGACGACCGCAGAGGACACGAGGTCGGCTTTGGCCAGATGGGCGGCCCGCTGGGCGCTGGAGGCCGCATGCGCACCGAGATGCGCCTCACGCGCGATGGCGAGGGCGAGGTCCTCCATGCGGTCGGACTTCTGAAGCACGGTGCCGAGCTTCTGCTGGAAGCCGACGGAGGCGAGGCGCTCGCGGAAGACCTCGAGGTCGATCTTGAGGTCCTCGTCGTAGAAGAACTTGGCGTCGTACAGGCGGGCGCGGACGACGCGCTCATTGCCGTCGATCACGGTCGCGCTGGCCTTGGGGTCGCCGTTGGAGACCACGACAAACGCACGGGTCAGATTGCCCTCGGCGTCATACGTCGGGAAGTAACGCTGGTTGGACAGCATGGACTCGCAGATGATCTCGGACGGGACGTCCAGGAACTCCTCATCGAAATGGCCCACGAGGACCGTCGGCCACTCGCAGAGATTGACGACCTCGTCGAAAACCTTTGCCGGTGTGTCGACGCGCACACCGAGCTCGGACTCGACCCGGGCGATCCCCTCGCGGATGACCTGCTCGCGGCGCTGCGCGGACAGAACGTGGGCGGACTCGAGAACACCCTCGTAGGCATCGGGGTCGGCGACGGCGTGCTCGCCGGGGGAAAGCACGCGGTGACCGCGCGTGGTGTTGCCGCTCACGACGCCGGCAAAGGAAACCGGGACGACCTCGTCTCCGAAGAGGCAGCAGATCCAGCGGACCGGGCGCACGAACGTGGCGTGTTCACCGCCCCAACGCTGGCTGCGATAGTTGGGCCACTGGATGGATGCGACGAGACCTTCGCACACGCGCGTGAGGATGGGCAGCGCCGGCTCGGAAGGGGTGTTCTGCTCGGCAAAGACGTATTCGGCGCCATCGGCATCCTCGCGGCGGACCAGCTCGCCGGCACTCAAGCCGTTCTTGCGGGCAAAGCCCTCGGCGGCCTTGGTGGGATTGCCCTCGGCATCGAAGGCGATCTTGACGGAGGGACCGCGCAGCACGGAGTGAATCTCCTCCGTCGCCTCGGCGACCTCGCTCACGAGCACGGCCAAACGGCGCGGCGAGGAGATGACGCGAATCGCGCCATGTGCGAGGCCGGCCTCGTCGAGGCCCTTGCCCATCAGGGATTCAAGCTGCTTGACGGCATTGTTGAGCGGTGCTGAGGGCATCTCCTCGACACCGAGCTCGAACAGGAAATCACGGGTGTTCGCCACTTAGGCCACCTCCCCCTTCTCAACGCGGCCGGACTCGGGCGCATCCCCGGCGACCTCGGCCAAATAGGACTCGCAACATGCCTTGGCGAGCGTGCGGACGCGCAGGATGTACGCGGCGCGCTCCGTGGCGGAAATGGCGCCGCGGGCATCCAGGATGTTGAAACTGTGACTGCACTTCATGACGCAGTCGTAGGCGGGCAACGGCAACTTGGCATCGAGGCACGCATGGCATTCAGCCTCAAAGTCGTCGAACTTCTGACGCATCATCTCGACATTGGCGATCTCGAAGTTGTAGGCGGAGAACTCGCGCTCGTTCTCAAGGAACACCTCGCCGTAGGTCATGGGCGTGCCGTCGGGCAGGTAGCTCCAGACCAGATCGTAGACGCTCGTCACGCCCTGGGCGTACATGGCGATGCGCTCGAGGCCGTAGGTGATCTCGACGGGAACCGGATCGCACTCGATGCCACCGACCTGCTGGAAGTAGGTGAACTGGGTGACCTCCATGCCATCCAGCCAGACCTCCCAACCAAGACCCCAGGCGCCGAGCGTGGGGCTTTCCCAGTCGTCCTCGACAAAGCGGACGTCGTGCTCGGCCGGATCGAGGCCGATGGCGGTCAGGGAATCCAGATACAGCTCCTGGGAGTTCTCGGGGCTCGGCTTGATGAGCACCTGGAACTGGTAATAATGCTGCATGCGATTGGGATTCTCGCCATAGCGGCCATCGGCGGGACGACGGCAGGGCTGCGGATAGCATGCGCGCCACGGCTTCTTGCCGAGGCTGCGAAGCAGCGTGGCGGTATGGAACGTACCGGCACCCACCTCGGAATCGTAGGGCTGCATGACGGTGCAGCCCTGAGCGGCCCAATACTCCTCGAGTTTGAGAATCATCTCTTGAAAGGTCAATGCGTTCGGTTTCATCCTGCGACGCTCCCCCTCGTTCGTGCGGTCAAACAACCTTATATTCTAGCGCTACATCGAGCCGATTCGCGAGACCGGCCAATATCGGAAAAAGACGGTGCCTATGACGTTGTCCGTGGGAACGGCCCCGAAGTACCTGGAATCGGAGGAGTTCTCCCGGTTGTCCCCCATCATCCACAAGGACCCCTCGGGGACGACGTACGGATAGGCGATCGAGACACCCGGAGCCTGCATGGGCAAGGGAAAGCTCTCGCCGACGGCGTAGGGCTCTTTTACGGCGGTCCCGTCGACATATACGTGGCCGTCGATCAGATCGACCGTCTGGCCGGCACGGGCGACGACGCGCTTCACTAAAATCTCGTGGCTGGATTCGGTGATGGGATTCCTGAACACGACGATATCGCCGACCTCGGGCGCATTGCCGAGGTGCGCGCTCACGCGCTGGGCGAAGACCTGGTCTCCAACGAGGATGGTCGGCTCCATCGACCCGCTCGGAACCACGAAAGGCGATACGACGAAGACGCGAATCAGGGTGAAAACGACGAGCGCGACGGCGAAGACGCCGAACCACTCGAGAAGGCCCTTCCACTTGGGTTCGCGTTCGGGCCCATCCAAACGTTCGGGCTCGCTCGAAACGGCGGATTGAGAAGCGGATTGGTCAAGGACCTCGGAAGCGTCACGCATCGAAAGCCTCCCCGTCACATGCGGCATCGGCATCGGCGGTACCGAGCCGCTCGATCAGCTCGAGCGCCCGTCGGCGCTCATCATCGGTC